>NZ_JBEXKB010000006.1:36839-206723 GCF_040609455.1 Kitasatospora sp. NPDC004669 | reverse complement strand
TTGGCGGCCGCGATGTTCTCGGGCTTCTGCCCGCCGTCGGGCGCGAAGGTCATGACCTCCTCGCACACCTCCCGGGTGAGCGTCGTGAGCCGGTCCCGGATCTGGTCGAGACCCGTGAGCTGTTCGACGCCGGGGTGGTTCCCGGCAGGCCGAAGGCCGGCGTAGTCGGCGATGAGCTGTGCAGCTGCCGCCCGGGAGGCCTCCACGCGCAGCTGCTGCGCGGCGAGTTCCGCCTGTTGGCGGGCCATCAGGAGCTCCATCCCGACCTCGGGGGATACCGCCCGCAGTTCCCCCTCGCGGTCCGCGGACGGCCGTAGCAGGGCCAGTTCGCTGAGGGTGTCCAGGGCTTGCCTGACCTGGGGGTCGGTCAGCGACAGCCGTACCCCGAGGGCGGCGACGCCGTCCTGCGGATGGGCGAGCATCGCCCGGTAGACCGCCTCCGAGATTCCGTCCAGACCCAGTGCCGTGAGCATCCCCACCCCCGTGATGAACCAGTGTTCGAAACGTACGCGATCATTTCACGGGCGGTGGAAGCTCGGCCATCGGGCTGTGTGGACGGTTCCGGCCACCGACTGAACCGTCCATGTTCGCCCTCTACACACTGATTGCCCGCTTCGGCACGCTCGCTCCATGTACCTCGTTCATGCCGCGTTGCGGCCCCTTTCGCCCGGCCTGCGACTGTCACTCGACGCCCGTGAGCTCCTGCTGGCCGCCATTCGGCCGGAGGACCGGGTCGAGCACCTCGTCGTCCACCCGGATGCGCTCCCGAATCCGGTGCTCGGTGTCTACCTCCTTGCCGACTCCCTCGCCGAGGCGGAGAGCCGGACCGACGCGTTCTGCCGCCGCGCACTGACGGCCGTCCCCCGGCTCGCCGGCTGGAGTGCGGCACGGGTGGCCGCGCCACTCGTCACGCCCTTCTACGAGCGGCTGCTGTCCTCTTCCGGTCGCCCTGGCCGGAACGGTCCAGGGACGTTTCCGTCCACCTGAGAGCCCTTCCACCGGCCCTGACCAGCGGGGAAGCTAGTGATCGCCGGAAGGGAGCATCGCTCGAACGGCAGACCGGAAAGCACGTCACCGCGGGACGTCGACACCGGAATCCAGCACTTCATCGCATCCGAAGAGGACATCGTCATGCCCCGCACTGTCATCGCCAAGGCCGCCGCGGTCGCCGCCCTCGCCCTCGCCGCCCTGGTTCCCGCTGCCGCGCAGGCCGCTTCCGCCCAGCCGGTCACCACCGTCCAGGCTGCCACCGTCCAGGCCGACAACATGATCTGGGGCTGACCCCCGCCCGGGCCGCCGTATCCCGTCGACCGGTTGCTCCTGCAGGGCAACCGTCCGATTCCGCCCGACTCATTCCTGCCGCGCATCGTGCTCGCGGCACTCACGTCCCGGCTCACACCGCCTCTGGAGATATGTCATGCCCAAGACGAACTTTCGTCGTGCCGCCGCGCTGAGCACCGCCGCCGCGTTCCTGCCCATCAGCCTCGCTCTGGGCGCCGCGCCCGCTTCCGCCAGCATCGGCTCCTCCATCGCCGTCACCGCGCAGGCCAACCTCGGCGACAAGAACTGCATGACCAACAGCGCGGGAGGGACGGGGTATTACAGCAGCTGCAACGGGGAAGCCTGGTGCGCGGACTTCGCCAAGTGGGTCTGGGCCCAGAACGGCGTCGACGTGAGCGGCCTCACCTCGGGCGCCGGCAGCTTCGGCCGCTACAACGGCGGACTGCACAGCACCCCGCACGTCGGCGACGCGATCCTCTTCAACTACAACGGCTACGACTACGCCGACCACGTCGCCCTCGTGACGGCCGTCGGCAACGGCACCGTCACCACCATCGGCGGCAACGAGCACGGCGTGCACGGCAACTGGTCCGCCACCTCCATCGTCCAGCAGTCCACCCACAGCTCGGCGATCGGCTACAGCTGGGGCGGCCAGCGCATCAGCGGCTACGTCTCGCCGATCGGCGGAACGGACTCCGGCGGAAGCGACGCCCCCGCCCCCGCCCTGCCGCCGGGCAACCACGTGTACGACAACATCCGCTTCGCCAACGGCACCTGGCAGGGCGCCGCGCTCGCCGACGGCGGCGCCGACGTCTCCCAGGTCACCACCGCCTCGCTGCCCAACGGCGACACCCACGTCCTCACCCTCGTCGGCGGCTCGGTGTACGACAACGTCCGCTTCGCCAACGGCACCTGGCAGGGCGCCGCGCTCGCCGACGGCGGCGGCCACATCGACCAGATCGCCGCGGTCGGCATGCCCAACGGCGACATGCACGTCGAGACCCTCTCCGGCGGCGTGGTCTACGACAACATCCGCTTCGCCAACGGCACCTGGCAGGGCGCCAAGATCGCCGACGGCGGCGGGTCGGTCGGCGCGGTGTCCGTCGCGGCCCTGCCCAACGGCGACATGCACCTGGTGACCCTCACCGGTGGCTCGGTGTACGACAACGTCCGCCACGCCGACGGCACCTGGCAGGGCGCCCAGGTCTTCGACAACGGTGGCTACGTCTCCTCCGTCGCCGCGGTCGGCATGCCCAACGGCGACGTGCACGTCGAGACCCTCAACAACGGCTCGGTGTACGACAACGTCCGCTTCGCCAACGGCACCTGGCAGGGCGCCCAGGTCGCCGACAACGGCGGCGGGGTCGGCGCGGTGTCCGTCGCGGCCCTGCCCAACGGCGACATGCACCTGGTGACCCTCACCGGCGGCTCGGTCTACGACAACGTCCGCCACGCCGACGGCACCTGGCAGGGCGCCGCGCTCGCCGACGGCGGCGGCCACGTCAACGCCATCTCCGCCAGCGGCATGCCCAACGGCGACATGCACCTGGAGACCCTCGCCAAGTAACGGGTCGCCGACGATCCAGAACCCGACCGCCCGGTCCCGCTCCAGGGGCCGGGCGGTCGCCCAGCCCGCACCACAGCCCTGACCGGCAACACCCCGCGGATACCGCCCGCCACCCCTTCCGGCCCGCGGCACCCGACCCGGCTGCCCACGCGACGCGCCCACCACCGCAGAATCCCAGGAGCCCACCATGCCCGCACGCACTCTCAAGGCCCCCGTCCTCCGCCGGATATCTGCCGCCGCCGTGCTGATGGCACTTTCCGTACCATTGCTCGCCCCGACGGAGGCCTCGGCCGCCTCGGTCGCCACCTGGGACAAGGTCGCGGCTTGCGAGAGCACCGGCAACTGGAGCATCAACACGAACAACGGCTACTACGGCGGCCTCCAGATCAGCCTCTACAACTGGCGCTACTACGGCGGTCTCAACTACGCCCCCCGCCCGGACCTGGCCACCAAGCAGCAGCAGATCCTCATCGCCGAGAAGCTCCTCGCCGACCAGGGCGCCCGCGCCTGGTCGTGCGCGCCGGGCACCGGCCTCGCCACCGACCACACGGACCCGTACCCCGCACCCGCCCCTGCCCCCGCGCCGAGCTGGAAGGCGCAGGTACTGGTGAACGGTGGCGGCGGAATCTTCCACGCGACCCGCGACGCGTCCGGCAACTGGTCGGGCTTCGCCAACGTCAACGCGCAGACCGGGGACATCGGCCTCGTCGGTTCGCTGGCCGACGCCGGAATCAACGGCGACACGCACGTGGTGGCGGTCGGCGGCAACGGCGACATCTACCACGTCGTCCGGTTCGCCGACGGCCAGTGGGGCGCCTTCGGCGACGTCAGCTCGCAGGCAGGGTCCCTGACGTCGGTGACCAAGGTGTCGGCGGCGTCGATCGGCCCGGAGCTGAACGTGCTGGCGGTCGCGAGCGGGCGGCTGTTCCACACCGTGCGGCACGCGGACGGGACATGGACCGCGTTCTCCGATGTCCAGTCGCAGGCGGGTCCGCTGCCGGCGGCCGTGACCAGCGCGTCCGAGGCTTCCGTGAACGGGCAGCTGCAGGTGGTGGCCGTCGCCGGCGGCCGCGTCTACCACTCGATCCGCGCCGCCGACGGCACGTGGAGTGCCTGGGGCGACGTGTACTCGATGGCCGGAGACGCGGGAGCGGCGACCGACGTCGCGATGACCGGGGCCGGTGCGGACATGCAGATCGTCATCGCGTCGAACGGGGGGACGAAGCAGTACCACGGTGCCCGGCTCGCCAGCGGCCAGTGGATGCCGCTGACCGATCTGACCCCGGTGGCGGGCTCGTTCACCACGACGTCAGTGAGCGCCGCAACGGTCGCCGGCGAGCTCCAGGCCACATTCGTCACGACGGACAACCGCATCCTGCATGCCATCCGCCACACCGACGGCACCTGGCAGAACGCCGCCGCAATCGACCTGACCGGCGTCTATGGCAACCACTACGCCGCCAGCATCACCGGGACTCTCTGAGCCTCGCCCAGTGCGTGGTGGGGTCCGCTCACGAACACTTCCCAGACGGTGAACGGCCTCGGGCTGGGAGGCAGGGAAAAGCCTGCCCCGCCGACACTCTCTCGTGCGGCACCACCACCCGGTCGGCTCCGCGGCGTGACCTGCGCTCTCAGGGGTCCTTCCGCGAAGCCCGCCGTGGAACTCCTGGGACAAGACCAGTGCAGCATCAGTTGTCAACGTCGCCGGTCAAGCGCTGGTGCCGGTGCTGGTCGCCGCGCGGGAGAAGATCCTGGACGTCGCCGCGTACAACAACCCCTCCGGTGACCTGTACGAGGAGGACGGGCCGAAGGCCGTCGTCCCGGCGCAGACCGGCGCGAAGGCTCCGGCCGCGGTCTGATCCGAGCGGTACGAAAGGGGCCGCCCTCGCACCACCTGGTGCGAGGGCGGCCCCTTCGCCGTGCTCTCCCCGAGGGGGAAAAGGCAGGGGGCCCGCCACGATGGGCAGGCCCCCTTGGGTGCTGCTCTTGTGCTCATGGTGACGGCTGTCGGGAGCCGTCGGCGGACCCGCGCGGGTCCCGAGCGATCAGAACATCAGAGGATGGTCAGACAGCGCTGACGTTCTCCGCCTGCGGACCCTTCGGGCCCTGGGTGACGTCGAAGGTGACCGCCTGGTTCTCCTCCAGCGAACGGAAGCCGTTCGCGTTGATGGCGGAGTAGTGGACGAAGACGTCGGGGCCGCCGCCATCCTGGGCGATGAATCCGAAGCCCTTCTCAGCGTTGAACCACTTGACGGTTCCCTGAGCCATGCCGTTCTCCTTGCGATGCGTGTCGGGGGCCACACCGCGTGGCACCCGGTCCGCTGCGCTGATCGCCCTGCCTCCGGACGAGTCCGAAGTTTTTCGATATTGCTGAAAAACTACAAAAAGCCCGCGGTTACATGCTCCGCAGGCTTCAAGTACTGCAAGGGGAATCAAACTGCAACTGAGGGCAACGCTAGCATGCGGTCGCTGTGACGACCAGGGGTCGCCTGAGGTGCGGACGGCGCGTGTCGTGAGGCCTGGGAGCGGGCGTGCGAAGGCCTGTTGAGGGCGCGCGTGCGCGTGTCGGGTGGCCGGTGCGACCCCTCGTGAACTGCGGGCATACGCTGCGGGGAGGCGCACGAACAGCAAGGGAGCGGCGCAGTGGCAGCGGACGTGCAAACGCGGGAGCCCCAGGAGAACACGCCGGTCAGGCCGCGGGTCGGCCATATTCAGTTCCTGAACTGCGTTCCCCTCTACTGGGGTCTCGCCAGGACCGGCAATCTGCTTGATCTCGACCTCACCAAGGACACCCCGGAGAAGCTGAGCGACCAGCTCGTCGGCGGTTCCCTGGACATCGGGCCGATCACCTGCGTGGAGTACCTGCGCAACGCCGACGACCTGCTGGTCCTGCCCGACATCGCGGTCGGCAGCGACGGCCCGGTGATGTCCTGCCTGATCGTCAGCAAGGTGCCGCTCGCCGACCTCGACGGCCGCCGGGTCGCCCTCGGCTCCACCAGCCGCACCTCGGTCCGGCTGGCCCGGCTGCTCCTGGAGGAGAGGGAGGGTGTGCGCCCCGACTACTTCAGCTGCCCGCCGGACCTCAGCGCGATGCTGGCCGAGGCCGACGCCGCCGTCCTGATCGGCGACCCGGCGCTGCGCGCCTACCTCGGGCAGGCCGCCGACCTCGGGCTGACCGTCCACGACCTGGGCGCGATGTGGAAGGAGTGGACCGGTCTGCCGTTCGTCTTCGCGGTCTGGGCCGTGCGCCGGGAGTTCGCCGAGCGCCGCCCCGAGCTGACCGCGGCCGTCCACCGGGCCTTCCTGGAGTCCCGCGACCTGTCGCTGGTGGAGGCCGCCAAGGTCGCCGAGCAGGCCGCCCGCTGGGAGGCCTTCGAGCCGGACGTGCTGGAGCGGTACTTCAGCGAGGCGCTGGACTTCTCGCTCGGCGAGCGGCAGCTGGCCGGGGTCGCCGAATTCGCCCGGCGGGTCGCGCACGACAGCGGGTTCGCGCCGGACGTGGCGGTGCGGCTGCTGGAGCCGGTGGCGCTGCCCGCCGGCCAGTAGGCCCAGGGCCCCGGGAAGTCGGCCCGGAGCCCCGGAAGTCGGCCCGGCCCGGTACGGTCTGCTCCCGAGGCGCGTCCGGCGGGTGGCCCCGCGGAGGCGCCCGGAAGCGGCGTACGCGGTCGGGCACCCGCCCGGGGGGCCGCGCGTGCGAGTGCGAGGGGAGCGTGCGGGGCATGCGGGCACTGGGGGCGGACGACCCGCGCCAGGTGGGCGCCTACCGGCTGCTGCGGCGGCTCGGTTCGGGCGGGATGGGCCGGGTCTACCTCGGCCGGACGGCCGGCGGGCGCACCGTCGCCGTCAAGGTGGTGCGCTCGGAGTTGGCGGACGACGCCGAGTTCCGCGCCCGGTTCCGGCAGGAGGTGGCCGCCGCACGGCGGGTCGGCGGCAGCTGGACGGCGCCCGTGCTGGACGCCGACACCGAGGGCGGGCAGCCCTGGGTCGCCACCGGCTACGTGGCGGGCCCCGCGCTCACCGTCGCCGTCCAGGAGTACGGGCCGCTGCCCGAGATGGCCGTCCGCGCGCTCGGGGTCGGGCTCGCCGAGGCGCTCACCCATGTGCACGGGCTCGGCCTGGTGCACCGCGACGTCAAGCCGTCCAATGTGCTGCTGACCCTGGACGGGCCGCGGCTGATCGACTTCGGGATCGCCCGGGCTCTGGACGCGACCAGCGGTTTCACTCGTTCAGGCTATGTGGTCGGCTCGCCGGGCTTCATGGCGCCCGAACAGGCGAACGGGCAGCCGGTCGGACCGGCCGGGGACGTCTTCTCGCTCGGCGCCGTGCTGGCCTTCGCCGCCACCGGCGTGCACCCCTTCGGCGAGGGGGTCAGCGCGGCCGTCCTGCTCTACCGGGTGCTGCACGAGGAGCCGGACGTCTCCGGGCTGGCCGAGCCGCTGCGGGCGATCGTCCTCGACTGCCTGGCCAAGGATCCGGGTGCCCGGCCCACCCCGCAGCAGCTGGCGGCCCGGTTGGACCCGGACGGCCTGGGCACCGCCCGGCTGTGGGGCTTCCTGCCGCCCGCGCTGGCGGCGGGGGTGGGGCGCAGCGCGGTGGAGCTGCTGAACCTGGAGGGGGAGCCGGAGGAACCGGGGGAGGCGGGGGCGGCGGCGGTTGCGGTTGCGGCGACTGCGTCCGCAGGGACGGAGGACGAGGACGGGGCCGAGGTGGTGGCGACGCCGACCATGCCCCCGTGCTACTACCCGCCAGGGGGATTCGGGCAGACCACGACGCCCGCCAAGCCGTGGTGGCGGCGGCGGGCCGGGGTCGTGACGACGGCGGTGCTGACGGCTGCGGTGCTCGGGGGTGTGGGGTACGGGCTGTACGAGCGGTTGCACCGCGACGATCCGGTGGTGCCGACGGTGCGGCCGATAGCGGTTCCGTCCGTCGACCCGAGTGACGCCATCGCCTCGCCCGGGGCCTTCGTGCCGGGCGGCACGGACACCCCGTCGGCGTCCGCGTCCGTCTCCGCGTCGGCCTCGGCGCCCGCGACGGGCGGGCCGAACGCGGTGCCGGCCGCGTTCCTGGGCACCTGGAGCGGGGACATGGTCACCGACAAGGGCCTGCCCGGCGGCACCACCACGCTCACCGTCCGCCCGGCCGCGATCGGTCAGGAGAGCACCACCAGCCGCAACGGTCTCTCAGGCCTGATCTCGATCAGCTGTGAGGGCGCCTGGACGCTCAAGTCGGTGTCCGACACCAAGCTGGTGTTCCAGTCCCGGCTGGTGCACTCCTCGATCCCCGGCGCCTGCACCGGCGGCGCCTTCGCGGAGACGCTCACCCTGCAGGCCGACGGAACGATCAAGTTCAGTTCCGCCGATCCGGCGGCCGGGAACCCGGTCGGGACGATGCGCAAGGTGAACGGGGCGGCGGGCTGAGGGTGCCCGAAAGGCCTGGCGTAGGCTGGTTCGGCCGTACCCGAGTAGCACTTGAGAGAGAGAAGGCCGCCAGGTGACCGAGCTCGCAGCGACCACCCTCGATGCGTCCAGCACCGACCTGCAGGCCGTGCTCGACCGGGCCGCCGCCGGCGGCCGGATCACTTCGGAGGAGGCGCTGGAGCTCTACCGCTCGGCGCCGCTGCACGCGCTCGGCTCCGCCGCCGACGCGGTGCGCCGCCGTCGCTACGCCGGTACCGAGCACATCGCGACGTACATCATCGAGCGCAACATCAACTACACCAACGTCTGCGTGACGGCGTGCAAGTTCTGCGCCTTCTACGTGCCGCCGAAGAGCGACAAGGGCTGGTCCCGCGAGCTCGACGAGATCCTGCGCCGCTGCGCCGAGACGGTCGAGCTGGGCGGCACCCAGATCATGTTCCAGGGCGGCCACCACCCGGACTACGGCGTGGAGTACTACGAGCGCGCGTTCTCGGCGATCAAGGCCGAGTTCCCGCAGCTGGTGATCCACTCGCTGGGCGCCTCCGAGGTCGAGCACATGTCCCGGATCTCGAGCGTCTCCGTCGAGGAGGCCATCACCCGGATCCACCGGGCCGGCCTGGACTCCTTCGCCGGCGCCGGCGCCGAGCTGCTGCCGGAGCGGCCGCGCAAGGCGATCGCCCCGCTGAAGGAGTCGGGCGAGCGCTGGCTGGAGATCATGGAGATCTCCCACGGCCTCGGCGTGGAGTCCACCTCCACCATGCTGATGGGCACCGGCGAGACCAACGCCGAGCGGATCGAGCACCTGCGGATGATCCGTGACGTGCAGGACCGCACCGGCGGCTTCCGGGCCTTCATCCCGTACACCTACCAGCCGCAGAACAACCACCTGAAGGGCTCGACCCAGGCCACCGTCTTCGAGTACCTGCGGATGATCGCGATCGCCCGCCTGTTCCTCGACAACGTCGCCCACATCCAGGGCTCCTGGCTCACCACCGGCAAGGAGGCGGGCCAGCTGTCGCTGCACTACGGCGCGGACGACCTCGGCTCGGTCATGCTGGAGGAGAACGTCGTCTCGGCGGCCGGTGCCAAGCACCGCTCCAACCTCACCGAGCTGATCCACCTGATCCGGGCCGCCGACCGCGTTCCGGCGCAGCGTTCGACCACGTACGAGCACCTGCGGGTGCTGGACGACCCGGCGAACGACCCGGTCGACCCGCGGGTCGCCTCGCACATCGCCTCCACGGCGATCGAGGGCGGCACCGCGCACCCCGAGTTGAAGATCCTGGACAACTGAGTCCGCGCCGGTGCTGACCCTGCACCGGGCGGCCCTCGTGCTGCCCGACCCGGCCGATCCCACCGCCCCGTCCTTCGCCGACGGGGCGGTGGTGGTGCGCGGCGAGCGGATCGAGGCCGTCGGGCCGTACCCGGAACTGGCGGCGGCGCACCCGGCGGCCCGGGTCCGGGACTGGGGCGCGGCCGTGCTCACGCCGGGGCTGCGCAACCCGTACGGGCAACGGGCGTTGGAGCGGGACTACCATCCGGATCCGCGGGAGGGGATCGGCGTCGATCCGCTCGTGGACGAACTGGTGGGCTGCGCCGACGAGACCCGGTGCGGGGCGAGCGCCCGGCGCGGGCTGCAGCGGATGCTCGGCTTCGGGGTGACGGCGGTGGCCGGGCCCTTCCAGCGGGCCTCGGTGCGGACGGCGGTGGCGCGTTCGGGGCTTGTGACGCTGCCGGGGCAGGCGGAGCCCGAGGCGGGGCCGCTGGACCCGCTGGCGGTGCTGCCGCTCGCGCGGGCCGTGCACGGGCGGGTGGCGGCCGGGGGTCGGGCGGACTTCGCGGTGTTCGCGGTTGAAACCGAGGGGAACTCCGGGCCGCTGCCGGGCGGCTGTCTGGCGACCGTGCTGGGCGGGCGGTTGGTGTACCGGCGGCGCTGACGCCCTCGGCGGATGCGGGCCGGTGTGACGTACTCGTCAGTAGTCGGATCGTCTTGCGGCGTACGGAACTTCCTTCGTGTGCACCCGAACTCCCGGGCCCACCCCGGGGGGTGATTGCCCCTTCGCCGTGACCTGAGGGCCCGCCAGCGGATACGATCCCGGACAGCTCACTCCGTACCCTCACCACACCACCGCCCGTGCCCGCGGGCGGCGGGGCCGTGTCCCAAGGCCCCGGAGGCAAGCCAGGACAGGAACCATGCGAACCGCGACCGTCCCCCCGCCGCGCACCCCGCGGTTGGGCCGTGGTTGGTACCTCGCCGCCGTGCTCAGCGCCGTGCTGGCCGTCGGCATGTGCCTGCTCGGTTGGCGCCAGGCCGACCAGGCCGACCGGATCGGGGCCCACCCGGTGAGAGTCGAGGGCGTCGTCACCCAGCTGCCGACCGGCGGCGGCACGTACAGCGCCGTCAGCTACAAGGTGAGCGGCCAGCCGCACACCGCGGCCGCGCTGCCGCTGGCCGACGGCGCCAAGCTCGGTGACCCGGTCTGCCTGGAGCACGCGGCCGACGACCCGGGCGCGGTGCGGATCTGCGGCGACACCTACCCCCAGCCGGTCGGCGTGGGGCTGGCCCGGTTCAGCGTGCCGGTGGCCGTGGCGCTCTTCGCGATCTGCGTGCTGCGCATCCGGCGGCACCGGCGGGCCGTCGCGGTCCGCGCAGGGCAGGGAAAGCTCGCCGCCAACCTCGCGCTGGCCACCGAGGCGCTCGCCGAGGGGATGCCCGCGATCACCCACGGCAAGCGCTCCCGGCGCCGGCGGCGCGCGGGCGGGCGGCGCGGGTCACACTGACGCCGCTGGACGGCGCCCGGTGTGCCCCGTTGGTCGGCGCGTCCGTTCCAGGGTGAAGAATGGGTTCGTGACCCGAGCCTCTCTGGACAAGCAGCCGCACGAAGTCGCCGCCATGTTCGACGACGTCGCGGCCAAGTACGACCTCACCAACGACGTGCTCTCCCTCGGCCAGGCCCGCGCCTGGCGCCGGGCGGTGGCCGAGGCGGTGGCCGCCGGACCGGGGGACCTCGTGCTCGACCTCGGGGCCGGCACCGGTACCTCCTCGCTGCCCTTCGCCGAGGCCGGGGCCAAGGTCGTCCCGTGCGACTTCTCGGTCGGCATGCTCGCCGAGGGCAAGCGCCGTCACCCCGAGCTGCCGCTCACCGCCGGCGACGCCACCCGGCTGCCGTTCGCGGACGACACCTTCGACTCGGTGACGATCTCCTTCGCGCTGCGCAACGTCCAGGAGACCGTGGCGGCGCTGCGCGAGATGCACCGGGTCACCAAGCCCGGCGGCAAGCTGGTGATCTGCGAGTTCTCCACGCCGACCTGGACGCCGTTCCGCACGGTCTACACCGAGTACCTGATGCGTGCGCTGCCGCCGGTGGCGACCGCCGTCAGCAGCAACGCGGACGCGTACGTCTACCTCGCCGAGTCCATCCGGGTCTGGCCGGACCAGCCCGCGCTGGCCACCAAGCTGCAGGAGAGCGGCTGGTCGAAGGTGGCCTGGCGCAACCTCACCGGCGGGGTCGTGGCGCTGCACCGGGGCTACAAGCTCGCGTAGCGGGTAGCGGGTAGCGGGTAGCGGGTGCGGTAGGGCGCGGGGGTCTCCGGCGGTGTGAGCGGAACTAGACTGCCGGAGACAAAAGCCGCCGTTCCCCCCGCCGCAGCTCCAGGAGTGTGTCCACGTGTCCGAGACCGCAGCCGATCTGACGAAGCCGGACAGCACGGTCGAGAGCACCGCCGACGTCATCGTGGTCGGCGCGGGCCCGGCCGGCTCCACCACCGCGTACTACCTGGCCCAGGCCGGACTGGACGTGCTGTTGCTGGAGAAGACCGCCTTCCCGCGCGAGAAGGTCTGCGGCGACGGCCTGACCCCGCGCGCCACCAAGCAACTCGTGGACATGGGCATCGACGTCTCCACCGAGAACGGCTGGCTGCACAACAAGGGCCTGCGCATCATCGGCGGCGGCGTCCGACTGGAGCTGGACTGGCCCGAGCTGTCCTCGTTCCCGGACTACGGCCTGGTCCGCAAGCGCGCCGACTTCGACGAGCTGCTGGCCCGTCAGGCAGAGAAGGCCGGCGCCCGGCTCTACGAACGCTGCAACGTCAGCGGGCCGGTCCTGGACGACCGGACCGGCCGGATCGTCGGCGTCACCGCCAAGCTCGGCGACGAGAAGCGGCCGGTCACCTTCCGTGCCCCGCTGGTGGTCGCCGCCGACGGCAACTCCACCCGGCTCTCGCTGGCCATGGGCCTGCACCGGCGCGAGGACCGCCCGATGGGCGTCGCCTACCGCACCTACTTCAACTCGCCGCGCCACGACGACGACTACCTGGAGTCCTGGCTGGAGCTGTGGGACACCCGCGGTGGCCAGCGCAAGCTGCTGCCCGGATACGGCTGGGTCTTCGGCATGGGCGACGGCACCTCCAACGTCGGCCTCGGGATCCTCAACTCCTCCTCCGCGTTCGGCGAGCTGGACTGGCGCGAGGTGCTCAAGGCCTGGTGCGCGAGCATGCCGGAGGAGTGGGGCTACACCCCCGAGAACATGACCGACCCGATCCGCGGTGCCGCGTTGCCGATGGCCTTCAACCGGCAGCCGCACTACACCCGCGGCCTGCTGCTGGTCGGCGACGCTGGCGGCATGGTCAACCCGTTCAACGGCGAGGGCATCGCCTACGCGATGGAATCCGGCCAGATCGCCGCCGGGGTCATCACCCAGGCCCTGGCCCGGGTCACGGTCGGCGGCCGGGAGCGGGCCCTGCAGGCCTACCCGCGCATCCTCAAGGACGTGTACGGCGGCTACTACACGCTGGGCCGCGCCTTCGTGAAGCTCATCGGCAACCCCAAGGTGATGCAGCTGGCCGCCCAGCACGGGCTGCCCCGGCCGCTGCTGATGCGCTTCACCCTCAAGCTGCTCGCCAACCTCACCGACCCGCAGGGCGGCGACGCGATGGACCGCGTGATCAACGGCCTGACCCGGGTCGCGCCCAACGCCTGACCCGGATCCGGTGCCCGACGAGGGTTCGGCGCCCAACGCGGGTTCGGCGTTGGGCGCGGATCCGGCGGCTAGCGCGGGTCCGGCGCTGCCGCCTCGGCAGTCTCCGTAGCCTCCGCCGCCGCAGTCTCCGCCGCCCCCAGGGTGTCGCGGGAGGCGGCGGAGCGCTGCTCGACGTAGGCGAGGCGCTCGGCGAACACCCGGGCCGCGTCCGGGGTGAGCGTCCGCAGGGCGACCAGGGCGCTGAAGACGACGTCGCAGAGCTCGTGCTGGACGTCCTCCCAGGTGTGGGTGACGCCCTTGCGCGGGTTCTGGCCGGTGGCGCCGATCACCGCCGCGCCGACCTCGCCCACCTCCTCGGAGAGCTTGAGCAGCCGCAGCAGGCGCTCCTCCTGCGGCGACTGGGTGCTGTGCTCGTCCAGCCATGCGACCAGGTGGTCGACGCTCTCCCAGATCCGGCTGTCCATGCGGTGCTGCTCCCCTGCGGTGTGGTCGGTACTGCCACCGTACGGGAGCGGTGCGACGCCGGGCTCAGCGCTTGCTGATCTTCACATGGCGGATGTTCACCGGGACGTTGGGGAAGCCGTCGCCCGGGTTGTTCTGGTCGTCCTCGCCGGCGGCGGCGATCTTCTGCAGGACGTCCAGACCCGAGGTGATCCGGCCGAACGGGGTGTAGGCGGGGGAGAGCTTGGTGTCCTTCCAGACGAAGAAGAACTGGCTGCCGTTGGTGTTCGGGCCGGCATTGGCCATGGCCACGGTGCCGGCCGGGTAGGTGGCCCCGCTGAGGTTCTCGTCCGGGAAGGAGTAGCCGGGGCCGCCGCTGCCGGTGCCGGTCGGGTCGCCGCACTGCAGGACGTAGATCCGCTGGGTGGTGAGGCGGTGGCAGTGGGTGCGGTCGAAGTAGTCGTGCTCGGCGAGGAAGCGGAACGAGAAGGAGGTGCAGGGTGCCTTGTCGGTCAGCGCCTCGAAGGTGATCGGGCCCTGGTTGGTCCGCAGCGTCGCGTGGTAAGGCTGGGACGCCTTCTTGGCGTCGAAGACCGGGATGCCCTTGAAGTTGTCGGCCGGTACGGCGGGTGTGTAGGTGCAGGTCGCGCCCGGGGCGGGGGTGGCGTCCGCGGGGGCGGCGACGGCGGTCCCGGTGCTCGCCGCGAGCGGGAGGGCGGTGGCGGCGGCGACCAGCGCCCAGTGCTTGCGCTTCACGTGACGGGCCTTCCGTGGGGTGGTGGACGGCATGCTTGTCATGGAGGCATCATCCACGGCCGGGTGGGTCTCCGGTAGGGGGCGGGACGGACGGGGCCGGTTCGGTCGCGATGTGTCGATTGTGCGTCAGTTGCCTTCCGGGTCAGCCTGGATGGTGGTGAACAGCCCGGCGCGGGCGGCCAGGGCGGCGGCGTCGGCGGCTCGTTCGGCGGTGCGGGCGTCCAGTGGCTCGCCGGTGACGAACAGCCGGAAGTAGAGCGGGGCGGTGGCCGCCCGGACCACCTCGGCGCCGTCCGTCCCGGCGGGCAGGTCACCCCGGGTGGCAGCCCGTTCGGCCACCTCGGCGGCCTGGCGGTGGCGGGCCGCGAAGAAGGCGCGCAGGGCGGCGGCGCCGACATCGGAGCGCTGGGCAGCGGAGATCAATGCGGTGGGCGTGGGGCCGAGTTCGGGGTCGGTGAAGACGTCGAACACCTCCCGGGTGATCCGGCGGAGGTCCTCCCGGAGGTCCCCGGTGTCGGGCAGCGGCCAGGGCTGGTCGGCAGAGGCGGCGAGGGCCTCCGCGACCAGGCCGTCCACCCCGCTCCAGCGGCGGTAGAGGGTCGCCTTGTGGACGCCGGAGCGGGTGGCGACCGCCTCCACGGTCAGTCCGTCGTACCCCTTCTCGGTGACCTCGGCGAGCGTGGCCGCGACCACGTCCGCTCGGACCCGGGCGCTGCGGCCGCCGGGGCGCGAGGCGGGGGTGTGGGGCGGCTGCTCGGGGTGAGTGGCTCCGGTCAAAGTCGACTCCAGTCGCATTAAGGCTTGCTGTGGGGCGGCGGTCGTGCCATGCTCATCGTAATGCGACCTAAGTCGCATTACGAGAGGAGCTTGTGTGACCGCCGCCGCCATTCCCGACCCCGCCGTGCTCCACCCGCTCGCCGGCCACGACCGGGTCGTCCTGCTGCGGCCGCTCGTCACCGACCCGCGGATCGAGGTCGGCGACTACACCTACTTCGACGACCTCGACGGCGCCACCCGCTTCGAGGAGCGCAACGTCCTCTACGCGTACGGCCCCGAGCGGCTGGTGATCGGCAAGTACTGTGCGATCGCCACCGGGACCCGCTTCCTGATGGCCGGTGCCGCCCACCCGACCATCGGCGTCTCCACCTTCCCCTTCACGATGTTCGGCGGCAGCTGGACCGAGCGGACCCTCGACATCGTCACCGGCCTGCCCAGCCGGGGCGACACCGTGATCGGCAACGACGTCTGGTTCGGCTTCGGGGCCACCGTCCTGCCCGGGGTCCGGATCGGCGACGGCGCGATCATCGCGGCCGGTGCGGTGGTCACCGCCGACGTCGAGCCCTACACGATCGTCGGCGGCAACCCCGCCCGTCCGATCCGGCGCCGCTTCGACGACGCCGACATCGAGCGCCTGCTCCGCGCCGCCTGGTGGGACTGGCCGGCTGAGCTCGTCACCGAGCACGTCCGCGTCATCATGTCCGGAACTCCGGCCGAGATCGAGGCGATCGCCGCGGTGAACGGGCTGCTCGACGGCTGACCGGACCGGCCAAGCCGACCATCCGGTGTCCGGAACGGCATTGATCGCCGACGGTTTGGTGCGCGAGGATGGCGCTCCCCCGCTCCACGCTGTGCCTCGTCCACCGCCGGGCCTTCCGCCCGGCCACTGGGTCCGTCCGACGCCGTACGGTACTCGCGCCCGCCGGTTCCGCTCGCTCGGAGGGATCTTCGTCATGCCTGCCTCCCCGTCCAAGGACTCGTCCTCGTCGGCCCTTCGTGATCTTCCGGTGCTGCTCGTGGCGGTGGTGTGGGGGTCGAGCTTCCTCGCCGTCCAGCGGGTCGCCGAGCCTGGGACGGTCGTGGCGATGCTCGTGCTGCGCTTCGGGCTGGTGCTGCCGCTGCTAGGGGCGGTCGCCTGGCGGGCCCTGCGGAGGCTGAGCCGGGCGGAGTGGCTCGGCGGCGCCGCACTGGGGCTGGTGCTCAGTGGGATCTTCCTGCTGGAGACCTTTGGTGCCGTGCACACCTCCGCGACCAACGCCGGGCTGATCATCAGCCTCGCGATGGTGCTCACCCCGCTCGGTGAGAGCGCCCTCGGCCGGACCGCGCCACCGCGGGCCTTCCTGGCGGCCGCCGCGCTGGCCGTTCTCGGCGTCGCCCTGCTCACCGGCGACGGCGGGCTGCGTGCTCCCTCGGTTGGCGACCTGCTGGTGCTGGGAGCGGCCTTCGTCCGCTCGGCGTACGTCCTCGCGATGGCCCGCACCCGGGCCGTCCGCGATACCGACATGCTCGCCGTGACCTGGGTCCAACTCGCTGTGGCCACCGGAGTATTCGCCGTCGTCGCGCTGTCCGTTGGGCCGGCGCCGTGGACCGTCGCCCGTTCGTACGGGGCCGGCCAGTGGGCCTGGTTGCTGCACCTGTCCTTGTTCTGCACGCTGTTCGCCTTCTTCGTCCAGATGTGGGCCGTGCGGGCCACCTCGCCCTCCCGAGTGAGCCTGCTGCTCGGTACCGAACCGCTGTGGGCCGCGGTGTTCGGCATCACCGTCGCCGGGAACCGGATGGGCCCGCTCGCCCTGCTCGGCGGAGCCCTGGTGCTGGTCGCGACCGAGTGGGGCCGCCGCACCGCCCCCGTGCCGCGCCCGACCGGGGGCGAGGACGGGACAGGTGCCGGGGCGGACGCGGGGACGGATACGGGGGCCGGGGAACAGCGGCGGGAGCCGGCCCCGGCGTGATCCGTCGTCGTGGTCACCGGCGCCGCCACAGCGTCCGGCGGGCGTAGTCGATGGTGACCGCGCCGAGCAGCGGGCCCCAGACGACCAGGGGCAGGTAGGCGAGGGTCATCACCAGGGCGCCGAAGCCGCGCGGCGAATCCGGCTCGGCCAGGTTGCGGGCCCAGCCGCCGAACAGGGAGAGCATTCCCACCTTGGTCAGGATGGCCGAGCCGATCAGGGCCGGGATGACAGCGGTCAACGGGCGCACCCTCCGATCTCCGATCAGTGGGATCCAGCGGGGCACCACCTGGCCCCAGGGCCGGACCAGACCGACGGTCAGGAAGGCCAGCGCCTCGGTCAGCGCGCTGAGCACCACGCAGTAGACGGTGCCCCAACCCGGCTGGTGCTCGCCGTACGCCGCAGCCGTTGCGCCGGTGAAGCCGACCGGGACGCCGAAGCCGAAGGCGATCCGCCACACCCCGGAGGAGACGGTGCTCAAGGCGGCGGCCTTGGCGGCCAGTTGGGCCCAGCGCGGTGCGGGCGGGACGTCCGGGGCGGCCGCGCTGGCCGCCCCGGACGCATGGGGACGGTGGGCGGTGGTGCGGGCGTTGATCACGAGCTTGGACACGGCGGGCTCCCTTCCGGTCCGGCCCCTCGGCCGGTGCGATGACTCAAGACTGGAGGTCCGACAGGGGGCCACGGCAGTGCCGATCGGGCTGTTCCAGCTGCTCAACCGGCCTGTGAAATATGCCGATCGGCACAGGCGTGCCTGCTGGGGCACGTCGTAATGTGACGACAGTTGAAGAGTCGAAGAGAGGCGGTGGCGATGACTCAGATCCTGTCCCTGGTTGTCCCGGCCCTGCTACTGCCGGCCTGGCGCCTTCGCGGGCGGCACGGATCGGCGGCGGCGACGACTGTGCTGGGCGCGGTGTCGGTGGCGGTCTCGATCGCCGTCTGGTTCACCGGCCACTGGACGGAGGCGGACCGCTGGACCGGGTTGGTCGGTCTGGCCGAACTGGCCGCCCTGCTGCTGGCGGTGGTCCTCAGCCTGCGCGCCGAGGACGGCCCACGGAGCGCGGCGGCCGCCTGGACGGCGTGCGGAGCGGTCGCGCTCTGGCCGTCCCGGTTCGACGGGCCGGTCGACGTGCTCACGCTCTTCGGGTTCGGATCGATACTGTCCCTGCCGACGGTGCTGATCGGGCTCTACCTGCGGGGCCTGGACGAGGGCCGGGCCCGCGCGGTGGCCGAGGCCAGACGGGTGCAGCGGCTCGAACTGGCCCACGATCTGCACGACTTCGTGGCGCATGACGTCAGCGGCATGGTCGCTCAGGCCCAGGCGGGGGCGTACCTGGCCTCCATCGACCCGGCGCGGGCGGCCGAGATGTTCGAGCGGATAGAGCAGGCTGGGCAGCGAGCCCTGGCCTCGCTGGACCGGACCGTACAGCTGCTGCGCAGCGAGGAGGCCGGTGGCCGCAGTCCGCAGCCGGGTCTCGCCGAACTGGCCCGAGTGGCCGAGCAGTTCACCGCTGCGGGGGGCATCGAGGTCCGGTTGGAGCTGCCGGAGGGGCCGGTGCCGCGCGAGGTGGAGGGCACCGTTCACCGGATCGCGGTCGAGTCCCTGACCAATGTCCGTCGGCACGCCCCGGCCGCGCGGATGGTCGAGGTCCGCGCCCGCCGCAGCGGCGGACGGCTGGAGTTGACCGTGACCGACGACGGCGGGGCGCCGGCCCCGGACGGGCGTCCACGTCGGGGCGGCGGGAGCGGGCTCCCGGGACTGGCGGCCCGGGTGGAGGCCCTCGGCGGCTCGCTGGAAGCCGGCCCGTACGAGCGGGAGGGTTGGCGGGTGACGGCGGTGCTGCCGCTGGACACGGCCGCCGGTGGGCCGGAACGATCCGGGCCGGAACGATTCGGGCCGGAACGATCGCAGAGGCCGACGCGGGTCGGTACGGGGGAGGTGCAGGGATGAGCAGTGGTACGGGGCCGGTTCGGATCCTGATCGCGGACGACCAGGCGGACGTCCGCAGTGCGTTCCGGATGATCCTGGACGTCCAACCGGACATGATGGTGGTGGCCGAGGCGGCGGACGGCGCCGTGGCGGTGGAGGAAGCACGGAGACTGCGGCCGGACGTGGTGCTCGCGGACATCCGGATGCCGAAGCTCGACGGCTTGGAGGTCACCCGGCAGTTGGCCGGCCAGTGCAAGGTGATCGTGGTGACCACCTTCGACCTGGACGAGTACGTGCATGCGGCATTGCGGCACGGTGCGGCGGGGTTCCTGTTGAAGCGCTCAGGGCCGGTGCTGCTGATCGAGGCGATCCGGGCGGCGATGGCCGGGGACGCGTTGATCAGCCCGCAGGTCACCGTACGGCTCCTGCGGCACATGGCACTTCCGGGAGCGGAGCCGAAGCCCGGGGCGGCCTCAGGGGCGGGGGGCAGTGCGGCGTCGGCGGCGCCGCTGATAGCCGGGCCGGTGGAGGAACTGACCGCGCGGGAAAGGGAGATCGCCGAGCAGGTGGCGGACGGGGCGACCAACGCCGAGATCGGTGCGGGGCTGTTCATCTCGCCGGGGACGGTGAAGAACCACCTCGCCAGCATCCAGCGCAAGCTCGGCGTCCGTAACCGGGTGGGCATCGCGGCCTGGGCGTGGGAGCAGGCGGCCAGCAACCGGTAACCGGCGCCTGGCCCGCAGGGCGAGGAGAGGCGACCCCCGGGGCGGCGGCCGCGCGAGAGCGGCCCCGACCTCGCTCCCCGGCATGCCCGCGGGCAGCGGGCAGCCGACAGCAGGCGGGCATGCCGGGCAGCGGGCAGCAGGCGGCGGCTGCGGGCGGTGGACGGCGGGTGGCGGAGAAACCGGGGGCGGGCGGGGGAGGGGGAGAGGAACCCACCGGACGACAACCTCGCGCGCTTGTGAACGAAGGGTCAAGCAGGCGTTCAAGCCCCCGCCACCCCTGCGAGTGAGTCGCCATAACACGTCAACATGACGCCAGGAAATTTGCTCAGCGCGACGCATAGTTGATATAGGAACGTGCCGCTGACCAGCTACTTCAAAGGTAAATGCGACTGGTTGTGACCATTTGACTCCTTTGCGTTGACGACTCTGGGCATGTTCACATTCGACACCATTCACATGGTGTCGTAGATCACAAAGATGACGGTGAACCGCGTGTCGCAGATCACAAGCCGACGGGCATAGGATGCGCTCACTCCAGGCCTTGTGAACTGCCTCACATGAGGTGGATCTCGGGAACTGGAGCGCGGGTTCACCTCAGCGTGACCCGCCGGTTCCGATCTGCAGTCAAGGACGACTGGACGGAGGGAGCGGGGGCTATGAATGCCTACGCGCCGATCCTCGTACTCGGTGCCATCGCGGCGGCGTTCGCGGTCGGCTCCGTCGTGATGGCCTCACTCACCGGCCCCAAGCGCTACAACCGGGCCAAGTTGGAGGCGTACGAGTGCGGCATCGAGCCGACCCCGCAGCCCGTGGGCGGCGGTCGGTTCCCGATCAAGTACTACCTGACGGCGATGCTCTTCATCGTCTTCGACATCGAGATCGTCTTCCTCTACCCCTGGGCGGTGACCTTCGACGCCCTGGGGATCTTCGGGTTGGTCGAGATGCTGCTGTTCATCGCCACCGTCTTCGTCGCGTACGCCTACGTGTGGCGCCGCGGTGGCCTGGAGTGGGACTGAGCGCGGGGTGGTAGCCACACCCGTCGGCCGGTGCGTGAACGCTTGTGAACGAGCGGACAAGCCGGAACCGGTCGACGTACCAGCGGACTTGAGGGCATTGAGAGGGATCTGATGGGAATCGAGGAGAAGCTGCCGAGCGGCTTTCTGCTCACGACCGTGGAGACGGCCGCCGGCTGGGTGCGCAAGGCGTCACTCTTCCCGGCCACCTTCGGTCTGGCCTGCTGCGCGATCGAGATGATGACCACCGGCGCCGGCCGCTACGACCTGGCCCGGTTCGGCATGGAGGTCTTCCGGGGATCCCCCCGGCAGGCCGATCTGATGATCGTCGCGGGCCGGGTGAGTCAGAAGATGGCCCCGGTGCTGCGCCAGGTGTACGACCAGATGGCCAACCCCAAGTGGGTCATCTCGATGGGCGTCTGCGCCTCCTCCGGCGGGATGTTCAACAACTACGCGATCGTCCAGGGCGTCGACCACATCGTCCCGGTGGACATCTACCTGCCCGGCTGCCCGCCCCGCCCGGAGATGCTGATGGACGCCATCCTGAAGCTGCACGACAAGATCCAGCACGAGCCGCTGGGCGTGAACCGGCGCCGCGCCGAGGAACTCGGTGAGGCCCTCGCCCTCAAGGCCACCCCGATCAGTGAGATGCGGGGGCAGCTGCGATGAGCGAACAGCTACCCGAGACCCGTCGAGACCAGCCGGTCCGCGAGCTCCCGGTCGAGGTGGTCGGCCGCCGCCAGGGCATGTTCGGCGCCCACGGCAGCGGCGACACCTCGGGCTTCGGTGGCCTGGCCGCCCCGATCGTGCTGCCCGGCCCGAGCGGACGCCCGTACGGAGGCCCACGCGGCGGAGCCGCGGGATACGGCGTTTTCGACGAGGTCGCCGACGAGCTGGAGGGGGCTCTGGAGGAACAGGGCCTGGACCCGGCCGAGGTGATCGAGAAGACCGTGGTCGACCGCGGTGAGCTCACCTTCCACATCGACCGGGACCACCTGCTGAGGACCGTCCGGATCCTGCGCGACGACCCGGCGCTGCGCTTCGAACTGTGCCTGGGCGTCAGCGGCGTGCACTACCCGGGCGACAAGGGCCGCGAGCTGCACGCGGTCTACCACCTGCGCTCGATCACCCACGGCCGGCTGATCCGGTTGGAGGTCACCGCGCCGGACGCCGACCCGCGGATCCCCTCCGTGGTGAGCGTCTACCCGACCAACGACTGGCACGAGCGCGAGGTCTACGACTTCTTCGGCCTGGTCTTCGACGGCCACCCGGCGCTCACCCGGATCATGATGCCGGACGACTGGCTGGGCCACCCGCAGCGCAAGGACTACCCGCTCGGCGGCATCCCCGTCGAGTACAAGGGCGCCCAGATCCCGGCACCCGACCAGCGGAGGTCGTACAGCTGATGAGCACTCAGCACTACGAAGAGGCCGACGAAGAGACCCGCGGCGAGACCGAGGAAGCGCAGGCCCGCGAGACCACCGAGGGCCGGGTCTTCACCGTCACCGGCGGCGACTGGGGCGAGGTGGTCGAGGCGGTCGGCCGGGCCGATGACGAACGCATCATCGTCAACATGGGCCCCCAGCACCCGTCCACCCACGGCGTGCTGCGGCTGATCCTGGAGATCGACGGCGAGACGGTGAAGGAGGCCCGCTGCGGCATCGGCTACCTCCACACCGGCATCGAGAAGAACATGGAGTTCCGCAGCTGGGTCCAGGGCACCACCTTCGTGACCCGCATGGACTACCTGACCCCGCTGTTCAACGAGACCGCCTACTGCCTGGCGGTCGAGAAACTGCTCGGCATCACCGAGGACATCCCGGAGCGGGCCGACGTCATCCGGGTGATGATGATGGAGCTCAACCGGATCTCCTCGCACCTGGTCTGCCTGGCCACCGGCGGCATGGAGATCGGCTCCACCACCCTGATGATCTACGGCTTCCGGGACCGCGAACTCATCCTGGACGTCTTCGAGCTGGTCACCGGCCTGCGCATGAACCACGCGTACGTGCGCCCCGGCGGCCTCGCCCAGGACCTGCCGCCCGGCGCCGTCGACCAGATCCGTGAGGCGGTCAAGGTCTTCCGCTCCCGGATGCACGAGTACGACAAACTCGCCACCGGCAACCCGGTGTTCAAGGCCCGACTGGTCGACGTCGGCTTCCTCGACCTGCCCGGCTGCCTGGCCCTCGGCGCCACCGGCCCGATCCTGCGCGCCACCGGCCTGCCGCACGACCTGCGCAAGACCGACCCGTACTGCGGCTACGAGAACTACGAGTTCGAGGTCGCCACGGCGGACACCGCCGACTCCTACGGCCGCTTCCTGATCCGGCTGGAGGAGATGAAGCAGTCGCTGCGGATCGTCGAGCAGTGCCTGGACCGGCTGCGGCCGGGCCCGGTCATGGTGGCCGACAAGAAGATCGCCTGGCCCGCCCAACTGGCCGTCGGCCCCGACGGGATGGGCAATTCGCTCGACCACATCCGCAAGATCATGGGCACCTCGATGGAGGCCCTGATCCACCACTTCAAGCTGGTCACCGAGGGCTTCCGGGTCCCGGTCGGCCAGGCGTACGCGGCGGTCGAGTCGCCCAAGGGCGAGCTGGGCGTGCACGTGGTCAGCGACGGCGGGACGCGCCCGTACCGGGTCCATTTCCGTGATCCGTCGTTCACCAATCTGCAGTCGATGGCGGCGATGTGCGAGGGCGGCCAGGTGGCCGACGTGATCGTCGCGGTGGCCGGGATCGACCCGGTGATGGGAGGCGTGGACCGGTGACCAACGTCGAACTCGGACTGCCGGCGCTGCCGGCCCCGCCGTACCCCGAGGAGGTGCACACCCGGCTGGCCGCCGACGCCGCCGAGCTGATCGGCCGCTACCCGCAGGCCCGCTCGGCACTGCTGCCGCTGCTGCACCTGGTGCAGGCCGAGGAGGGCTTCGTCAGCCCGACCGGGATCCGCTTCTGCGCCGAGCAGTTGGACCTCACCACCGCCGAGGTCACCGCCGTCGCCACCTTCTACACCATGTACCGGCGGCGCCCGGCCGGGACGTACCACGTCGGGGTCTGCACCAACACCCTGTGCGCGGTGCTCGGCGGCGACCAGATCTTCGCCGAGCTCCAGCAGCACCTGGGCATCCGCAACAACGAGACCACCGAGGACGGTGAGGTCTCGATCGAGCACATCGAGTGCAACGCCGCCTGCGACTACGCCCCCGTGGTGATGGTCAACTGGGAGTTCTTCGACAACCAGACCCCGGAGAGCGCCAGGCAGCTGGTCGACGACCTGCGGGCCGGCCGGGAGGTGCGGCCCACCCGCGGCGCCCGGCTGTGCGGCTTCAAGGAGACCGCCCGGATCCTGGCCGGCTTCCCTGACGAGCGCCCCGGCGCCAACGACGAGTCCGGCGCCGGCGGCGCCCCCTCGCTGGCCGGCCTGCGGCTCTCCAGGGGCGAGGCCCTGCCCGGCACCGGCGGCACCAAGGTGGTCTCCCCGCGCCACGAGGAGCCCGGCCAGGAAGGGACCGAAGCGTGATGACCTCCGCCGAGCCGGCCGAGAAGCTGCTCACCCCCGTCCTGTCCGCCTCCTGGGACGACAGCCACCCCTGGACGCTCGCCACCTACCGCCGCCACCAGGGTTACGAGGGCCTCAAGGCGGCCCTGGCGATGCCCCCGGACGACGTGATCGCCCTGGTCAAGGACGCCGGCCTGCGCGGCCGCGGCGGCGCGGGCTTCCCCACCGGGATGAAGTGGCAGTTCATCCCGCAGAACGACGGCAAGCCGCACTACCTGGTGGTCAACGCGGACGAGTCCGAGCCGGGCACCTGCAAGGACATCCCGCTGCTGTTCGCCAACCCGCACGCGCTGATCGAAGGCATGATCATCGCCTCCTACGCGATCCGCTGCGACCACGCGTTCATCTACCTGCGCGGCGAGGTCGTCCCGGTGCTGCGCCGGCTGCACGCGGCCGTCGCCGAGGCGTACCAGGCAGGGCTGCTGGGCCGGAACATCCTCGGCTCCGGCGTCGACCTCGACATCACCGTGCACGCCGGAGCCGGCGCGTACATCTGCGGCGAGGAGACGGCGCTGCTGGACTCGCTGGAGGGCCGCCGCGGACAGCCGAGGCTGCGCCCGCCGTTCCCGGCGATCGCCGGCCTGTACGCCTGTCCGACGGTGGTCAACAACGTCGAGTCGATCGCCTCGGTGCCGCCGATCCTGGCCCGGGGCAAGGAGTGGTTCAAGGGCCTGGGCACCGAGAAGTCCCCCGGCTTCACGCTGTACTCGCTCTCCGGCCACGTCACCAACCCCGGCCAGTACGAGGCCCCGCTCGGCATCACCCTGCGCCAACTGCTGGACCTCAGCGGTGGCGTCCGCCCCGGCCACCGGCTGAAGTTCTGGACCCCGGGCGGCTCCTCCACCCCGATGTTCACCGACGAGCACCTCGACGTCCCGCTGGACTACGAGGGCGTCGGTGCGGCCGGCTCGATGCTCGGCACCAAGGCGCTGCAGGTCTTCGACGAGACCACCTGCGTGGTGCGGGCGGTCACCCGCTGGACCGAGTTCTACGCCCACGAGTCCTGCGGCAAGTGCACCCCGTGCCGCGAGGGCACCTACTGGCTGGTCCAGCTGCTCAAGCGGATCGAGGCGGGCGAGGGCGTCGAGGGGGACCTGGAGAAGCTCCTCGACATCGCCGACAACATCAACGGCAAGTCCTTCTGCGCGCTGGGCGACGGCGCGGCCAGCCCGATCGTCTCCTCGCTCCAGCACTTCCGGGCCGAGTACGAGCAGCACCTCGCCGAGCGCCGCTGCCCGTTCGACCCGGCCGCCTCCACCGTCTGGGCCGACGGCCCCCGCCCCGGCCACCAGTCCGCCACCGAAAGGGAGGTGCACGCGTGACGATCACAGAGCCAACCGCCTCCGAAACCGCAGTCGAACTGGTCACGCTCACCATCGACGGCGTCGAAGTGAAGGTCCCCAAGGGCACCTTGGTGATCCGGGCCGCCGAGACCATCGGCACCCAGATCCCGCGCTTCTGCGACCACCCGCTGCTGGACCCGGCCGGCGCCTGCCGGCAGTGCATCGTCGAGGTCGAGGGCCAGCGCAAGCCGGTCGCCTCCTGCACCATCCCGGTCGCCGAGGGCATGGTGGTGCGCACCCAGCTCAGCTCGCCGGTGGCCGAGAAGGCCCAGCGCGGCGTGATGGAGCTGCTGCTGATCAACCACCCGCTGGACTGCCCGATCTGCGACAAGGGCGGCGAGTGCCCGCTGCAGAACCAGGCGATGTCCACCGGCGGCGCGGACTCCCGCTTCGAGGGTATGAAGCGCACCTACGAGAAGCCGGTGCCGATCAGCAGCCAGGTGCTGCTGGACCGGGAGCGCTGCGTGCTGTGCGCCCGCTGCACCCGCTTCTCCCAGCAGATCGCCGGGGACCCGTTCATCGACCTGGTGGAGCGCGGGGCGCTGCAGCAGGTCGGCACCGGCGAGGGGGACGACTTCGAGTCCTACTTCTCCGGGAACACCATCCAGATCTGTCCGGTGGGCGCGCTGACGTCGGCGGCTTATCGTTTCCGCTCCCGCCCCTTCGACCTGGTCTCCTCGCCGAGCGTGTGCGAGCACTGCTCGGCGGGCTGCGCCCAGCGCACCGACCATCGGCGCGGCAAGGTGCTGCGCCGGCTGGCCGGCGAGGACCCGGCGGTGAACGAGGAGTGGAACTGCGACAAGGGGCGGTTCGCCTTCCGCTACGCCCAGCTGCGGGACCGGCTGACCACCCCGCTGGTGCGGGTGGACGGCGAACTGGTGCCCGCCTCCTGGCCGGAGGCGCTGGCCCGGGCGGCCGAGGGGCTGCGCGGGGCCCGTACCGGTGTGCTGGCCGGCGGCCGGGTGACGGTCGAGGACGCGTACGCCTACGCCAAGTTCGCCCGGGTGGTGCTGGGCACCAACGACGTGGACTTCCGGGCCCGGCCGCACAGCGGCGAGGAGGCGGACTTCCTGGCCGCGGCGGTCGCCGGGCACGGGGTGGACGTGGCCGGCGACGGGGTGACGTACGAGCGGCTGGAGCACGCCCCGGCGGTGCTGCTGGCGGGCTTCGAGCCGGAGGAGGAGTCGCCGATCGTCTTCCTGCGGCTGCGGAAGGCGGCCCGCGGCCGTGACCTGAAGGTGTACTCGGTGGCGGCCTTCGCCTCCCGGGGCCTGGCCAAGCTGCGCGGCGCGCTGCTGCCGGCCGCCCCCGGCACCGAGCCGGAGTGGTTCGCGGCGCTGGCGGCGGACGAACCGCTGAACGACGAGGCCGGGCAGGTGACCGAGCTGCTGCGCCGGCCGGGTGCGGTGATCCTGGCGGGCGAGCGGCTGGCCGCGATCCCGGGCGCGCTGACGGCGCTGCTGCGGCTGGCGCACGCGACCGGGGCCGAGCTGGCCTGGGTGCCGCGCCGGGCGGGCGAGCGCGGGGCGGTGGAGGCCGGCGCGCTGCCGGGCCTGCTGCCCGGCGGCCGGCCGGTGGCCGCTGCGGCGGCCCGGGCGGAGGCGGCCGCGGTGTGGGGGGTGGCGGAGCTGCCCTCGCTGCCGGGCCGGGACACCGACCGGATCCTGACCGCGGCCGCCCAGGGCGACCTGGACGCGCTGCTGGTCGGCGGGGTGGAGCCGGACGACCTGCCGGACCCGGCGCTGGTCGACGAGGCGCTGGCGGCGGCGCCGTTCATCGTGTCGTTGGAGCTGCGGCCCTCCGCGGTGACGGCGCGGGCGGACGTGGTGCTGCCGGTGGCGGCGGTGGCCGAGAAGGCGGGCACCTTCCTGGACTGGGAGGGCCGGGTGCGGATGTTCGAGGCCGCGCTCAAGCCGGACCAGCAGATGGGCCGCCACCTCCAGTCCGACCTGCGGGTGTTGACGATGCTCGCGGACGCGCTGGGCCACCGGCTGGGCCTCGCGGACGTCCGGGCGGCCCGGCTGGAGCTGGACCGTTTCGAGCCCTGGCAGGGCGACCGCGTGGCCGACCCGGCGGTGCACCCCGGTCTGCCGCCCCGGCCGGCCACCGGCCAGGCGGTGCTGGCGGGTTGGCGCCAGCTGCTGGACAACGGCGTGCTGCAGCAGGGCGATCCGCACCTGGCGGGCACCCGGCATCGGGCCGTGGCCCGGATCTCGGCGGCCACCGCGAAGGAGATCGACGCCGGTGCGGCCGCCGCGCTGCGGCTGACCGGCCCGGCCGGCTCGCTGGTCCTCCCGTTGGAGGTCACCGACTCGATCCCGGACCGTACGGTCTGGATCCCGCTCAACTCCACACCGGGCGGAGCCCACCGCACGCTCGGCACCACCGTCGGCCACCTGGTCACGATCGCCGCGGCCTCGCTGGAGCCGGTCGCCGTCGAGGACGAGGCCCGGTCCGGCCGCGAAGGGGAGGACCGATGACTCCGCAGCCGTACGAGACGCTCCACTTCTTCGGGCAGGACCCGTGGTGGCTGGTGCTGCTGAAGGCGGTGTTCTGTTTCGCGTTCCTGGTCCTGACGGTGCTGATCGCGATCGTCTGGGAGCGCAAGGTGGTGGCCTGGATGCAGTTGCGCATCGGGCCGAACCGGCACGGTCCGTGGGGCATGCTGCAGTCGCTGGCGGACGGCGTGAAGCTGGCGCTGAAGGAAGACCTGGTGGTCAAGGGCTCGGACAAGGTGGTCTACATCCTGGCCCCGATCGTCTGTGCCATCCCGGCCTTCATGGCCTTCGCGGTGATCCCGTTCGGCCCGGCCGGCAACGAGGTGTCGATCTTCGGCACCCGGACGCCGCTGCAGCTGACCGACTTCCCGGTGGCGCTGCTGTACATCCTGGCGACGGCTTCGGTGGGCATCTACGGGATCGTGCTGGCGGGTTGGTCCTCCGGCTCGACGTACCCCCTGCTGGGCGGGCTGCGCTCCTCCGCGCAGATGATCAGCTACGAGATCGCGATGGGCCTGTCCTTCGCGGCGGTGTTCATCTACTCGGGCTCGATGTCCACCTCGGAGATCGTGGCGCGCCAGCAGCCGACCTGGTTCGCGGCGCTGCTGCCGGTGTCGTTCATCGTCTACGTCATC
Source organism: Kitasatospora sp. NPDC004669 (assembly GCF_040609455.1). Lineage (NCBI taxonomy): Bacteria > Bacillati > Actinomycetota > Actinomycetes > Kitasatosporales > Streptomycetaceae > Kitasatospora > Kitasatospora sp. NPDC004669. The sequence goes on along the minus strand of NZ_JBEXKB010000006.1, from coordinate 177,857 downwards.
GCGATGGTCGGTGAGACCAACCGGGCGCCGTTCGACCTCCCGGAGGCCGAGGGCGAGCTGGTCGGCGGCTTCAACACCGAGTACTCCTCGCTGAAGTTCGCGATGTTCATGCTGGCCGAGTACGTCAACATGGTGACCGTCTCGGCGGTGGCCTCGACCCTGTTCCTGGGCGGCTGGCGGGCCCCCTGGCCGGTGTCGACCTTCTGGGAGGGCGCCAACCACGGCTGGTGGCCCATGCTGTGGATCACGCTGAAGATCCAGCTGCTGCTGTTCTTCTTCATCTGGCTGCGCGGCACGCTGCCCCGGTTCCGCTACGACCAGTTCATGAAGCTGGGCTGGAAGGTGCTGATCCCGGTCTCGCTGGTGTGGCTGGTGCTGATCGCGAGTGTGCGGGCGCTGCGCAACGAGGGCTACGGCTTCGGCGAGGTGGTGCTGTACGTGGGTGCGCCGGTCAGCGTGATCCTGCTGCTGACGCTGCTGCGGGACTTCCTGAGGAAACAGCCCGAAGAAGCCGCGACGTTCGAAGACGGGGCGCCCCCGAAGGGCGAGTTCGACCCGATGGCGGGCGGGTACCCGGTGCCGCCGCTGCCCGGGCAGGTGCTTCCGCCGGTGCCGCGCCGGCGCAGCCGCGCCCCGAAGCAACTGCAGGACGCCCTCAACGGGGCCGACCATTCCGAAGGGAGCTGATCCGAGATGTCGTCCGACCAGACGGGCAGGGCCGAGCGGGCCGACCGGCCGTCGATCCTCGGCCCGGCCGCCGGCTTCGGCGTGACCTTCAAGGCCATGTTCAAGAAGCGGCTCACCGAGCAGTACCCGGAGCAGAAGAAGCCCACCGCTCCGCGCTTCCACGGCCGCCACCAGCTGAACCGGCACCCGGACGGCCTGGAGAAGTGCGTCGGCTGCGAGCTGTGCGCGTGGGCCTGCCCGGCCGACGCGATCTACGTGGAGGGCGCGGACAACCGGGACGAGGAGCGCTATTCGCCGGGTGAGCGCTACGGCGCGGTCTACCAGATCAACTACGCCCGCTGCATCCTGTGCGGGCTGTGCATCGAGGCCTGCCCGACCCGGGCGCTGACCATGACCAACGAGTACGAGCTCGCGGACTCCTCCCGCCGGGACCTGATCTTCACCAAGGAGCAGCTGCTGGTGGGGCTCTCCGAGGGCATGGTCGACACCCCGCACGCGATCTATCCGGGCTCCGACGAGGGCGCGTACTACCGGGGCGAGATCATCGCGGCGGCGCCCGGGACGGTCCAGCAGGAGCGCACCGACCGGGAGAAGGAGGTGCAGCAGTGATCACGCATCTCGCGGCCGGGACCGGGACGACCTCCACTGGTGAGGCCGTCCAGTTCTGGGTGCTCGCGGTGATCGCGGTCGGCGGCGCGCTCGGCATGCTGCTGATGCGCAAGGCCGTGCACAGCGCGCTCTGCCTGGCGGCCACCATGCTGTCGCTGGCGGTCTGTTACATGGCGCAGGGTGCGGTGTTCCTGGGCGTGGTGCAGATCGTGGTCTACACCGGCGCGATCATGATGCTGTTCCTGTTCGTGGTGATGCTGGTGGGCGTCACCAGCGAGGACTCGCTGAAGGAGCAGCTGAAGGGCCAGCGGTTCGCGGCGGTGCTGTGCGGGCTGGGCTTCGGCGTGCTGCTGATCGCCGGGATCGCCAACGCGAAGCTGAACCACTTCACCGGGCTGACCGAGGCGAACGCCGAGGGCAACGTGCCGGGCCTGGCCCGGCTGATCTTCACCCGCTACGTCTGGGCCTTCGAGGTCACCGGCGCGCTGCTGATCACCGCGGCGATCGGCGCGATGGTGCTGACCCACCGGGAGCACGTGATGGCCCCGAAGACCCAGCGCGAGCTGGCGGAGCAGCGGGTCAAGGACAACCTCCAGTTGCCGCCGCTGCCGGCCCCGGGCGTGTACGCCCGGCACAACGCGGTGGACGTCCCGGCGCTGCTGCCGGACGGCACCGTCGCCGAGGACTCGGTGATGGCGACGCTGCGCGAGCGCGGCCAGATCCGGGACGTCAGCCAGGCGATGCTGCAGCGGATGGCGGAGCTGGAGAACACCACGGCGGACTGGCTGGGCCGTCCGTCCTCGGAGCGGCCGGCGGTGGCGCCGCCGCGCAAGTCGCTGGAGCCGGCGGGCGCCGGCAACGGCAACGGCGGCAACAACGGCAACAACGGCAACAACGCCGGCCAGGCCGGCGGGGCGGACGAGGAGGGCGTGCGGTGAACCCGGTCAACTACCTGTACCTGTCGGCCCTGTTGTTCACCATCGGCGCGTCCGGGGTGCTGATCCGGCGCAACGCGATCGTGCTGTTCATGTGCGTGGAGCTGATGCTGAACGCCTCGAACCTCGCGCTGGTGACCTTCTCCCGGCTGCACGGGACCCTGGACGGCCAGATCATCGCTTTCTTCACGATGGTGGTCGCGGCGGCCGAGGTCGTGGTCGGCCTCGCCATCATCGTCTCCATCTTCCGGACCAGGCACTCCGCTTCGGTCGACGACAGCAACCTGATGAAGCTGTAGGCGGAGGGCCTTCGGTGAACTCTCTCATTCCGCTGCTGGTGGCGGCCCCGCTGGCCGGTGCCGCCCTGCTGCTGCTCGGTGGCCGGGCGCTGGACCGGTTCGGCCACTGGCTGGCCACCGCGCTCGCCGCGCTCTCGTTCGGCTTCGGCCTGGTGCTGTTCTCGGACATGCTCGGCCGCGACGCCGAGCACCGGGCGGTGGCCGAGCACCTGTTCAGCTGGATCCCGGTGAACGGCTTCCAGGCCGACATCTCCTTCCAGCTCGACCAGTTGTCGATGACCTTCGTCCTGCTGATCACCGGCGTCGGCACGCTGATCCACCTGTACTCGGTGGGCTACATGGCGCACGATGAGCGCCGGCGCCGCTTCTTCGCGTACCTGAACCTGTTCCTGGCGGCCATGCTGCTGCTGGTGGTGGCCGACAACTACCTGCTGCTGTACTTCGGTTGGGAGGGCGTGGGCCTCGCCTCGTACCTGCTGATCGGTTTCTGGCAGCACAAGCCGAGCGCGGCGACGGCGGCGAAGAAGGCCTTCATCGTCAACCGGGTCGGCGACATGGGCCTCTCGATCGCGATCATGCTGATGTTCGCCGAGTTCGGCTCCTTCGCCTTCGGCCCGATCCTCGGTTCAGAAGGCGCAGTCGGCGGGGCGTCCCAGGCCGGCGAGGGCAAGCTGACCGCGATCGGCCTGATGCTGCTGCTGGCGGCCTGCGGCAAGTCGGCCCAGGTCCCGCTGCAGTCCTGGCTCGGGGACGCGATGGAGGGCCCGACCCCGGTCTCGGCCCTGATCCACGCGGCCACCATGGTGACCGCCGGTGTCTACCTGATCACCCGCTCCTCGGTGATCTTCAACCTGGCGCCGGACGCGCAGACCGCCGTGGTGGTGGTCGGCGCGGTCACACTGCTGTTCGGTGCGATCGTCGGTTGCGCCAAGGACGACATCAAGAAGGCGCTGGCCGGCTCGACCATGTCGCAGATCGGCTACATGGTGCTGGCGGCCGGGCTGGGCCCGATCGGCTACGCCTTCGCGATCATGCACCTGGTGACCCACGGCTTCTTCAAGGCCGGGCTGTTCCTCGGCGCCGGGTCGGTCATGCACGGCATGAACGACGAGGTGGACATGCGTCACTACGGCGGCCTGTGGAGGCACATGAAGGTCACCTTCGTCACCTTCGGCCTCGGCTACCTGGCGATCATCGGCTTCCCGGGCCTGTCCGGCTTCTTCTCCAAGGACAAGATCATCGAGGCGGCCTTCGCCAAGGGCGGCACCGAGGGCTGGATCCTCGGCCTGTGCGCGCTGGTCGGCGCGGCCGTCACCGCGTTCTACATGACCCGGGTGATGCTGCTGACCTTCTTCGGCGAGAAGCGCTGGCAGCCGGACGAGGAGGGCAACCTCCCGCACCCGCACGAGTCGCCGAAGACCATGGTCATCCCGATGGTCCTGCTGGCGGTCGGATCGGTCTTCGCGGGCGCGGTGTTCGACTTCAACAACTCCTTCCTGAAGTGGCTGGAGCCGGTCACCGGGTACAGCGAGGGCGACTCGCCGCTCGGCTCGTGGACCGTCACCGGGCTGACCACGGCCTGCATGCTGGCCGGCGTCGGCCTGTCGTACCTGATGTACGGGCGCTCTCCCGTCCCGGTGGTCCCGCCGGTCGGCTCCCCGCTCACCCGGGCCGCCCGCCGCGACCTGCTGCAGGACGACTTCAACCACGCTGTGCTGGTGCGGCCGGGTTCGGCGCTCGCCGCGACGCTGGTCTACTTCGACAGCCGCGGCCTGGACGGCGTCGTCAACGGCCTGGCCGCCGCCATCGGGGGCCTGTCCAGTCGGCTGCGGCGGGTCCAGAACGGCTTCGTCCGCTCGTACGCGCTCTCCATGTTCGGCGGCACGCTGGTGCTGGTCGCCTCGACTCTCCTGATGAGGTCCGTGTGATGACTCGTCCTGAAACGCGTCGGGAGGTCAGGCCCATGAGCGAGCGAATCGTCGAATGCCGCGTGTGGGCGAATGTCCCCGCCGAGCGAAGCGAGGTGGGCGCATGAGTGTGTTGTTGACCGCCACCTGCGCCGTCCCGGCGGCCGGTGCGGTGCTGACCGCCGCCCTGCCCGCCGGGTCGACCGAGTCCCGGCGCACCACCGCCAAGGCCGTCGCGCTGGGCGTCTCCGCCGTGACCCTGGCGCTGGCCGTCGTGGTGGCGACCCGGTTCGACGGGCACGGCGCCCGCTACCAGCTGACCGAGTCGTACAGCTGGATCCGCTCCTTCGGCATCGGCTTCTCGCTCGGGGTGGACGGCATCGGCGCCGTGCTCGCCCTGCTGACGGCCGTCCTGGTGCCGATCGTCATGCTGGCCTCCTGGTACGACGCCGACCCGGCGCCCGCGGCCCCCGACGGCGCCTTCGACCCTGACACTTTTGAGAACCGGAGGAGGACCCAGGGCTTCTTCGCCCTGATCCTGGCGGTGGAGGCGATGGTGATCGTCTCCTTCTACGCCACCGACATCTTCCTGTTCTACGTGTTCTTCGAAGCCATGCTGATCCCGATGTACTTCCTGATCGGCGGCTTCGGCGACCGGGCCGGCGGCCCCGAGTCGGCGCGCCAGCGCTCCTACGCGGCTGTCAAGTTCCTGCTGTACAACCTGCTCGGCGGCCTGGTGATGCTGGCCGCCGTGATCGGGCTGTACGTGATCGCGCAGGACCAGGGCTTCAGCACCTTCGACCTGCCGACCCTCACCAACGCGATCGCCGACGGCAAGCTGCAGCTGACCGGCACCGCCGAGAAGACGCTGTTCCTCGGCTTCTTCTTCGCCTTCGCGGTGAAGGCCCCGCTGTGGCCGCTGCACACCTGGCTGCCGAACGCGATGGGCGAGGCCACCGCCGGGACCGCCGTCCTGATCACCGCCGTGGTGGACAAGGTCGGCACCTTCGCGATGCTGCGGTTCTGCCTCGGGCTGTTCCCGGACGCCTCGAAGACCTTCGCCCCGGCGATCCTGGTCCTCTCGCTGATCGGGATCGTCTACGGCGCGCTGCTGGCGGTCGGCCAGAAGGACATCAAGCGGCTGGTCGCCTACGCCTCGATCTCGCACTTCGGCTTCATCATCATGGGCATCTTCGCCCTGACCAGCCAGGGTCAGAGCGGCGCGACCCTCTACATGGTCAACCACGGCATCTCCACCGCCGCGTGGATGCTGGTGGCCGGCTTCCTGATCTCCCGCCGCGGCTCCCGGCTGATCGCCGACTACGGCGGTGTGCAGAAGGTCGCCCCGGTGCTCGCCGGGACCTTCCTGATCGGCGGCCTGGCCACTCTGTCGCTGCCGGGGCTGGCCCCGTTCGTCAGCGAGTTCCTGGTGCTGGTGGGCACCTTCACCCGCTACCCGGCGATCGGCATCGTCGCCACCTTCGGCATCGTGCTGGCCGCGCTGTACGCCCTGCTGCTGTACCAGCGCACCATGACCGGCCCGGTGAAGGACGGGGTCCGGACGATGCCCGACCTCAAGGCCCGCGAACTCGCCGTGGTGGCGCCGTTGGTGGCGCTGACGATCCTGCTCGGCGTCTACCCCAAGCCGCTCACCGACCTGGTCAACCCCTCGGTGAACGCGACGCTCTCGCAGGTCCACCAGACCGACCCGGCGCCGGCCCACCCGGTCGCCGCCACCTCAGGAGGTGAGCAGAAGTGAGCGTCACCGCAGTGCTCGCCGCCGCCGGCGGCAACACCCCCAGCATCCCGGCGCCGCACATCGAGTACGGCCAACTCTCCCCGATGCTGGTGGTGTTCGGCGCCGCCGTGGCCGGCATCCTGGTCGAGGCCTTCGTGCCCCGGCGGCTGCGGCACTGGACCCAGGTCTCGCTCGCCCTGGTCGCCCTGATCGGCGCGTTCACCGCCGTGGTGGTGCTGGCCGCGCAGGGCCGCGGCGCGCCCCGGATCGACCTGCTGGCCATGGAGTCGGTCGCCCTGGACGGCCCGTCACTGTTCCTGCAGGGCGTGATCCTGCTGGTCGCGGTTGTCGCGGTGCTCACCTACGCCGAGCGCAGGCTGGAGCCCAAGGCCGGCGGGCTGCCCGCCGACGCCTTCGCCGCCCAGGCCGCCGCCACCCCCGGCGGCGAGCAGGAGCGGGCCGCGATCCGGTCCGGCTTCACCACCAGCGAGGTCTTCCCGCTGACCATGTTCGCGGTCGGCGGCATGCTGCTCTTCCCCGCCGCCAACGACCTGCTGACGATGTTCGTGGCGCTGGAGGTCTTCTCCCTCCCGCTCTACCTGCTGTGCGCGCTGGCCCGCCGCCGCCGGCTGCTCTCGCAGGAGGCGGCGGTCAAGTACTTCCTGCTCGGCGCCTTCGCCTCGGCCTTCTTCCTGTTCGGCACCGCGCTGCTGTACGGCTACGCGGGCAGCGTGAAGCTCGGCGACATCGCCGACGTCATCTCCGGCAAGGCGATGACCACCCCGGCGCAGCTGAGCACCACCCAGAGTGACGCGCTGCTGCTGACGGGCCTGGCGATGCTGGCGGTCGGTCTGCTGTTCAAGGTCGGCGCGGTGCCCTTCCACTCCTGGATCCCGGACGTCTACCAGGGCGCGCCGACCCCGGTGACCGGCTTCATGGCAGCGGCCACCAAGGTCGCGGCCTTCGGGGCCTTCCTGCGGCTGTTCTACGTGGCCTTCCCGGGCCTGCGGCTGGACTGGCGGCCGGTGCTGTGGGGCGTGGCGATCCTCACCATGGTGGTGGGCGCGGTGCTGGCGGTGACCCAGCAGGACGTCAAGCGGCTATTGGCGTACTCCTCGATCGCGCACGCCGGGTTCATCCTGACGGGCGTGATCGCCGTCAACAAGCAGGGCCTGTCCTCGGTGCTGTTCTACCTGTTGGCGTACTCCTTCGTGACGCTCGGCGCCTTCGCCGTGGTCACCCTGGTGCGCGACTCCAAGGGCGAGGCGACCCACCTGTCCAGCTGGGCGGGGCTGGGGCGGCGCTCGCCGCTGGTGGCGGCGGTGTTCGCGCTGTTCCTGCTGGCCTTCGCCGGGATCCCGCTGACCTCCGGCTTCACCGGGAAGTTCGCGGTGTTCCAGGCGGCGGCGGCCGGCGGGGCGACGCCGCTGGTGGTGGTCGGTGTGCTGAGCTCGGCGGTGGCCGCGTTCTTCTACATCCGGGTGATCGTGCTGATGTTCTTCTCGGACCCGAAGCCGGGCGGCCCGACGGTGGTGATCCCGAGCGCCTTCACGGCGACCGCGATCGGAGTGGGGGTGCTGGTGACGCTGGGTCTCGGCCTGTTGCCGCAGTACTTCCTGGACCTGGCGTCCAAGGCCTCGCTGTTCGCGTACTGACCGTCACCGGTCGGTTTGCTGGAGATCGGTCCGGAAGTCAGGGCCGATCTCCAGCCTTTATTTCCAGACGAATTCGCCCCCACCGCCGCAACACCCCGACAGCCGCCCTGACCAGGCCTTCCGGCCCGATCATGACAGGATCCGCACGCCCGTGCAGTGATCCACTCACGACCGGATACCCTGCCTGTATGGCCAGCGGCGGCACTCAGGGACCAGGCCGCTAGATCGACCAGGGACAGAGGAGTGGTCTTCGTGACCGTCGTGGAACCCTTCGGGCTCAGCGTGCAGGACCGCGACCTGACCCGGGACGTCCAGGCCGGACTGGAGGCGGTGGAGGCGGCGCTCGGAGAGGCCGTCAAGAGCGACGTCCCCTTCATCACCGTCACCGCCAGTCACCTCCTGGAGGCCGGCGGCAAGCGCTTCCGTCCGCTGCTCCTGCTGCTGGCCGCCCAGTTCGGCGACCCGGGCGCGCCCGGGGTGGTGCCCGCCGCGGTGGTCGTCGAGCTGACCCACCTGGCCACGCTGTACCACGACGACGTCATGGACGAGGCGCCGGTGCGCCGCGGCGCCGAGAGCGCCAACTCCCGCTGGGACAACTCTGTCGCCATCCTCACCGGCGACTTCCTCTTCTCCCGCGCCTCCCAGGTCCTGGCCGACCTCGGTCCGGAGGCCGTGCGGATGCAGGCCGAGGCCTTCGAGCGGCTGGTCACCGGCCAGATCCTGGAGACCCGCGGCCCGGGCCCGGAGGCGGACCCGCTGCTGCACTACCTGGACGTGCTGGAGGGCAAGACCGGATCGCTGATCGCCGTCTCCTGCCGGATCGGAGCGCAGATGGCCGGCGCCGAGCCCTGGCAGGTCGACACCCTGGGCGAGTTCGGCGAGCGGATCGGCATGGCCTTCCAGCTGGCCGACGACGTGCTCGACATCGCCAGCGACGGCCACGAGTCCGGCAAGACCCCCGGCACGGACCTGCGCGAGGGCGTGCCGACCCTGCCGACCCTGCTGCTGGAGCAGATGCCCGTCGACCCGGCCGACCCGGACGACGTGCGGCTGCGCGAGCTGCTCACCCAGGACCTCGCCGACGACGAGCTGCACGCCGAAGCGCTGCGCCTGCTGCGCCGCCACCCCGCCCTGGAGCGCGCCCGCCGGGAGACCCTGCGGCACGCCGAGGAGGCCCGGGCGCTGCTCGCCCCGCTGCCGGACTGTGCGGCGAAGGCGGCCCTGGAGGGGCTCTGCGACGCGGTGGCGATCCGCACCATGTGACCGGGCCCGGCCGGTCGCTCCCCCACGAACGGGGCGATCCGGACCTTGCCCTCCGGCGGCGTGCGCGGATGGGGGAGACTGACTCCCGTCAGCTCACGCCTGCCCGGAAGGTCGCCATGCGTCGCGTCGTCATAGCCGAGGACTCCGTACTGCTGCGGGAGGGCCTGACCCGGCTGCTCACCGATCGGGGCCTGGAGGTCGTGGCGGGCGTCGGGGACGGCGACGCCCTGGTGAAGACCATCCACGACCTGGCGGCGGCCGACGCCCTGCCGGACGTGGTGGTCTCCGACGTGCGGATGCCCCCGACCCACACCGACGAGGGCCTGCGCGCCTGCGTGGAGCTGCGCGGTCACTACCCGCAGCTGGGTGTGCTGGTGCTGTCGCAGTTCGTGGAGGAACGTTACGCCTCCGAGTTGCTGGCCGGTTCCACCCGGGGCGTCGGCTACCTGCTGAAGGACCGGGTCGCCGAGGTGCGCGAGTTCGCCGACGCGGTCGTCCGGGTCGCCGAGGGCGGCACCGCGCTGGACCCCGAGGTGGTGCAGCAGTTGCTCAGCCGCAGCCGCAAGGGCGACGTTCTGGCCAATCTCACCCCGCGCGAGCGCGAGGTGCTCGGCCTGATGGCGGAGGGCCGCACCAACGCGGCGGTGGCCAAGCAGCTGGTGGTCTCCGACGGCGCGGTGGAGAAGCACGTCAGCAACATCTTCCTCAAGCTCGGCCTCGCCCAGAGCCCGGAGGACCACCGCCGGGTGCTCGCGGTGCTCACCTACCTGAACTCCTGACCCGGTCCGACGAGCCTGGCGGTACCGGCCGCCGGAGCGCGGAATGATCTCCGGCGGCCGGGCGTTGTCGCTATGTGCGGTACCGGGACGGGCGGGTGAAATTCCGGCCGGAGTTCCGGTCGGGCTCAAGGTCGCACGCATAGGATGCGAGCGGTGCACCAGGCGGACGGGGCACGGGGCCGCGCCCGCGGTGGTGCGCCCACGAGGAGGTCCGCGGCAGTGACCAGTCAGGTCGATCAGTCAGAGGCAGTGGACGGATCGGGCGGCGACGAGGGTCGTACCGGCAACGGTGACGGACGCCCCGGCGCGAACGGGCCCGCCGGTCCGCAGGCCCCGGGTGGCCCGCCGTCGAAGCGCGCCAAGCCCGTTCGCAGACTCGACCGGGTGATCATCCGCTTCGCCGGTGACTCCGGTGACGGCATGCAGCTCACCGGTGACCGGTTCACGTCGGAGACGGCCGCCTTCGGCAACGACCTCTCCACGCTGCCGAACTTCCCGGCCGAGATCCGGGCCCCCGCCGGGACGCTGCCGGGCGTATCGTCCTTCCAACTGCACTTCGCCGACCACGACATCCTCACCCCGGGCGACGCCCCGAACGTGCTGGTGGCGATGAACCCGGCGGCGCTGAAGGCGAATCTGCCCGACCTGCCGCGCGGCGCGGAGATCATCGTCAACACCGACGAGTTCACCAAGCGCGCGCTGGCGAAGGTCGGCTACCCGGCCGACCCGCTGAGCGACGGTTCGCTGGACGGCTTCCACCTGCACAAGGTGCCGCTGACCACGCTGACCCTGGAGGCGCTCAAGGACAGCGGGCTGGCCCGCAAGGACGCCGAGCGCGCCAAGAACATGTTCGCGCTCGGCCTGCTGTCGTGGATGTACCACCGCCCGACCGAGGGCACCGAGCGCTTCCTGCGCGGCAAGTTCTCCAAGAAGCCGGAGATCGCCGAGGCCAACATCAGCGCCTTCCGGGCGGGCTGGAACTTCGGCGAGACCACCGAGTCCTTCGCGGTCTCCTACGAGGTGCCGCCGGCCAAGCTCCCCTCCGGGCGTTACCGCAACATCTCCGGCAACCTCGCCCTGTCCTACGGCCTGGTCGCCGCCGCGCAGCGCTCCGGCCTGCCGCTCTACCTGGGCTCGTACCCGATCACCCCGGCCTCGGACATCCTGCACGAGCTGTCCAAGCACAAGAACTTCGGGGTGCGCACCTTCCAGGCCGAGGACGAGATCGCCGGCATCGGCGCCGCGCTGGGCGCCGCCTTCGGCGGGGCGCTGGGCGTGACCACCACCTCCGGGCCCGGTGTCGCGCTCAAGTCCGAGACCATCGGCCTGGCCGTCTCGCTCGAACTCCCGCTGCTGGTCGTGGACATCCAGCGCGGCGGCCCGTCCACCGGCCTGCCGACCAAGACCGAGCAGGCCGACCTGCTGCAGGCCATGTTCGGCCGCAACGGCGAGGCCCCGGTGCCGATCGTCGCCCCGGCCACGCCCGCCGAGTGCTTCGACGCCGCACTGGAGGCGGCCCGGATCGCGGTGACCTACCGCACCCCGGTGTTCCTGCTCTCGGACGGCTACCTGGCCAACGGCTCCGAGCCCTGGCGGATCCCGGCCGCCGACGAACTGCCCGAGATCGACCCGCAGTTCGCCACCGGCCCGAACCGCGAGGACGGCGCCTTCTGGCCGTACCTGCGGGACCCGCACACCCTCGCCCGCCCCTGGGCGGTGCCCGGTACGGCCGGTCTGGAGCACCGGATCGGCGGCATCGAGAAGCAGGACGGCACCGGCAACATCTCCTACGACCCGGCCAACCACGACTTCATGGTCCGCACCCGCCAGGCCAAGGTCGACGGCATCACGGTCAAGCCGGTGGAGGTCGACGACCCGACCGGCGACGCCCGGGTCCTGGCCCTCGGCTGGGGCTCGACCTACGGCCCGATCACCGCGGCGGTGCGCCGGGTGCGCGCGGACGGCGGCGAGATCGCGCAGGCGCACCTGCGCAACCTCAACCCCTTCCCGGCCAACCTGGGTTCGGTGCTGCGCAGTTACGAGAAGGTCATCGTGCCCGAGATGAACCTCGGGCAGCTCGCGCTGCTGCTGCGGGCGAAGTACCTGGTGGACGCGGAGTCCTACAACCAGGTGCGCGGACTGCCGTTCAAGGCGGCGCAGTTGGCGGACGTGCTGTGGGCTGCGATCGGCACCCTGGACGAGGAGGACCACCGATGAGTGAGAACGGCTTCCCGTCCCTGCGGCTGGTGCCCAAGGCCGAAGGGCCGCAGAGTGCCCGGGACTTCAAGACCGACCAGGAGGTGCGCTGGTGCCCCGGCTGCGGGGACTACGCGATCCTGGCGGCGGTGCAGTCCTTCATGCCGGAGCTCGGCATCAAGCGCGAGAACACCGTGTTCGTCTCCGGCATCGGCTGCTCCTCGCGCTTCCCGTACTACATGAACACCTACGGGGTGCACTCGATCCACGGCCGGGCGCCGGCGATCGCGACCGGGCTGGCCTCCTCCCGGCGGGACCTGAGCGTCTGGGTGGTGACCGGTGACGGCGACGCGCTGTCGATCGGCGGCAACCACCTGATCCACGCCCTGCGGCGGAACGTCAACCTGAAGATCCTGCTGTTCAACAACCGGATCTACGGTCTCACCAAGGGCCAGTACTCGCCGACCAGTGAGCTCGGCAAGATCACCAAGTCCACCCCGATGGGCTCGCTGGACGCGCCGTTCAACCCGCTGTCGCTGGCGATCGGCGCGGAGGCCTCCTTCGTGGCGCGCACCATCGACTCGGACCGCCAGCACCTTCAGTCGGTACTGCGGGCGGCGGCCGAGCACGAGGGCACCGCGCTGGTGGAGATCTACCAGAACTGCAACATCTTCAACGACGGCGCCTTCGAGGTGCTGAAGGAGCCCGGCACCCGCGACGAGGCGCTGATCCGGCTGGAGCACGGGCAGCCGATCCGCTTCGGCGGCGAGGCTGCGAACGGCGTCTTCCGGGGGCCGGACGGCGAGTTGTTCGTCGCCCCGGTCACCGCGGACAACGAGGCGGAGCTGCTGGTGCACGACGCCCACGCCACCAGCCCGGCCACCGCCTTCGCGCTCTCCCGGATCGCCGACGCGGACACCCTGCACCACACGCCGATCGGTGTGCTGCGGGACGTCTCGCGGCCGGTGTACGACGAGTTGATGGAGAGTCAGATGGCCACTGCCGTGGCCCACCGGGGCCCCGGCGACCTGGCGACGCTGCTGGCGGGCAACGACACCTGGACGGTGGACTGACCGTCCCCGCTCGCGAGTCGGCGCCCCCGTCCCGTGCCGGACGGGGGCGCCTTCCCGTTGCGGTTACCGCTCGACCCACTCGACCAGCTCGACCACGACCCCGTTCGGGTCGGCGACCTGGAAGAGCTTCTCGCCCCACGGTTCCACGCGCAGCGGCAGGGTGATCTCGACCCCCTCGTCGCGAAGCCGCTTCTCCTCCGCGGCGATGTCCTCGACGTTGAACGCCAGGATCACCCCGTCCGCGGTCCGGTTCCGCTGCTCCTCGGGCAGGACCTCCAGGCCGCGGCGCAGGTAGACGACGTCGACCCCGCCGCCGGGGTGGCCGAGCGAGGCGAAGCCGTCGGCGGACACCTGCTCGGTGTAGCCGAAGTGCCGCTGGAGGAAGGCGGCGGAGGCGGTGACGTCCTCGACGGTCAGGGAGACGGCGGTGCTGGTGATCTGCATTGGCGGAGCCCTCTCGTCAGTGCGCACGGTTATCCAGTACGCAGTACACTATACATAGTACGGAGAATGGCGCCAGGGGTCGGTCCGGGAACGGCTTGAGGGAGGCCCCCGGGCGGGGGCCTCCCTCAAGTGCTGTGCTGTGCTGTGCGGGTCCGGTCAGAAGACGCAGGGGATGCCGCCGTCGGACTCGGCGTCGACGCCGGGGCCCTGGACGGGGAGGTTGGCGGCCGGGTCGCCGCTGGCGGGGGCGGAGGGCGCGGCGGGCTTGTCGGACGCGACGCCGGTGAAGGAGGTGCCCAGGGTGACCACCACGTGGTCGGCACCGGCCGAGGCGGACTCGGTGGCGGTGACGCCGTAGCGGGCGGCGATCTGGTCGGCGGAGTCCTTGGCGCCCTTGCCGTAGGTCACCGTGGTGGTCTTCTGCTTGGTGGCGGCGGGGCCGGTCCTGCCCTCCTTGAATCCCATGCCGACCAGGGCCTTGGCCTCGGCGGAGGAGGAGACACCGGCGGCCGAGGAGGCGTTGAAGACCTCCACGGTGGCCGGGGTGGCGGGCTTGGTGGCCGTCGGAGTCGGTGAGGGCTGGGTGGTGGCCGAGGGCGCGGGGGTGTCGGTGGCGCCGTCGGCCGGGGCGGCGGGCGCGGCGGCGTCGGCGTAGCCGAACAGCTGCTTGACCACCTTCTGGATCTTCGCCGGGGTGACCAGGTTGACGTCCTGGCCGTTGCGGGTGCCGAAGCCGTCGAAGGTGAGGGTGTTGAACTCGACGTTGCCGCCGGTCAGGGCCGGGGCCTGCTGGGCGAAGTCCAGGACGTTCCACTCGTTGTCGATGACCAGGTCCTTCTGGACGACACCGAACAGGTCCTTGAGCTTGCCGATGTCGCTGATGATGCCGTCCTGCTTGAGCTTGTGCACGACGGAGGAGATGAAGGCCTGCTGGCGGTGGGTGCGGGCGAAGTCGCCCGTGTTGCCCTTGCCGTCGTCCAGGTTGTGCCGCTGGCGGACGAAGGCGAGCGCCTGGGAGGCGTTGAGCTTGTTGATGCCCTTGTGGAAGTCGGCACCGGAGCCCTGGCCCTCCATGGCCGGGTCCTTGGTGTCGTGGGTGAGGCAGACCTCGATCGGCTCGACGGCCTTGGCGATGTCGTAGAAGCCCATCAGGTTGACCTCGGCGATGTGGTCCACCGGCTGGTCGACGAACTTCTGCACGGTCCGGACGGTGGCGGCCCGCCCGGCGTCGCGGCCGGCCTTCTCCAGGTCCGCGCCCTTGAGGCCCTTGGCCTTCGGGCTGCCGTCGAACTTCTCCTTGGCGATCCCGTAGGCCTCCTTGATCTTGTGCATGCCCTGCTGGGCGCCGTCCCCGTTGTAGGTCATGACGTAGTCGTCGCGGGGGATGGAGATCGCCTGCACCTTGCCGCCGCCCGCCGGTATGTGCAGCAGGATCAGCGAGTTGGTGTTGTAGCCGCCGATGTCGGAGCTGTGGCCGGCGTGCAGCTCGTCCTGGACGAACTCCGGCGGCAGGTCCGTGCCGTCCATGTTCTTGCGGCTGTCCAGGCCGATCAGCAGCAGGTTGACCGAGTTGTCCAGGTGCTTGGGCGCGTCCTTCTTGGTCTCCGCGATGGCGTTGGACGTGGTCATTCCGTCGGTCAGCGACGTGTACTCGTACCAGGCCACCCCGCTCGCGGCGAACACCGCGAAGCCGACCGTGCTGGCCACCACCCGGGCCCCGATCAGTGCCGGGGAACTCCGACGGGCGGGGGCCTCCGCGACCTTGCGGGCGGCGGCCCGGCCGCCGCTCTGCTGCTCGGGCTTCTCAGGCATCCTGCCTCCTCCGGTCCCGGACCACCCGGACCACGATCACCAGCAGGGCCGCCGCCGCGGCCTGCGCCATCACCGGGAAGCCGTTCACCACCCACTTCGCCGAGCCGGTGGCGAGCTTGCTGCCCTGGTACTTCTCACTGTCGCCCGCGAACTCGACCACGGCCGTCACGCCCAGCACGACCAGCGGGGAGGCCGCGACCACCCACCACCAGCCCCTGCGGGTGCAGAGCGCGGCGGCCAGGCCTATGCCGAGCACCGCGCACTCGTTGAAGGCCACCCCCATGCCGGGGCCGGAGAGCTCGTCGATCACCGCGCCCACCAGCGGCAGTCCGACGGCCGCCACCGCGGGCAGGGCCGGGCCGCCGGAGAAGGGGCGCTGAGGGCCGGCGGGCCTGCCGGCCGTTCGTCGCCGTGAACTCTGGTCGGACGACCGACCTCGTTGCCCTGCCACGCACTCACCCCTGGTGTTCCCGTGATTGGCGCGCCGCGGTCGGCGCCTGCGCCGGGCTGCTGTGGAGAGCGGTTGCGGCGCTGCCTGTACGGGACGCTGGTGTTCGGCCGGCCGGTTCCCGTTCGCGGTTTCCCGGTTCCGCTGGGGGCAGGCCCGTTTTCGAATTTGCTCTACAGAGGTGTAGAGATCGTACGCAGCATAGAGCACGTCCGTTCGGTGGCAAGTCCGCTTGTGAGCGAGCTTGCATACACTACACCGAGCAGTTTTCGAGAAGGTCGGCGGGTGCGCCGACGGACAAGGAGAACGCCGTGGCGACCACGGGCGGAGCGGGACGGCCGGAGAAGCGGAAGGCGATCACCCGGGCCGCGATGGCGGTGTTCGGGCGCGAAGGGTACGTCCGGGCCAGCATGGACGCGATCGCGGCCGAGGCCGGGGTGTCCAAGCGGACGGTCTACAACCACTTCGCCGACAAGGAGACCCTCTTCCTGTCGGTGGCGCTCCAGAACTCGGCGGAACTGACCGAGAAGATCCGGGAGTTGATGGCGAAGTACCTGGACCGGGTGGTGGACCTGCGCCAGGGCCTGGCCGACTTCGCGGTCGAGCGGGCGCTCGCCGTCCTCTCCGCGGGGGACCACGGGGCGCTCGGCCGGGCGATCCGCGCCGAGGTGGCCAACATCCCGGCGGACGTGCTGGAGGCCTGGCTGGAGGCCGGTCCGGTGGCCTCCCGGCGCGACCTCGCGGAGCGCTTCGCGGCGCTCGCCGGGCGCGGGCTGCTGGCGGTCGCCGAACCGGAGCTGGCCGCCGAGCACTTCACGCTGCTGACCTTCCACGGCGTCGCGGAGCGCTCCTTCTGGGGCGCCCTGCCGGTGGCCGAGGAGGAGGTCGAGCGGATCGCCGGGGCGGGCGTGGACGCGTTCCTGAAGATCTACGGCGCCCAGGCGTCGTAGGGGTCGCAGGCGTCGTCGTCGCCGGCGCCGTGGACGCGGAACGGGGGCGGCGCCCGGCGCCGCCCCCGACCTGCCGATCACTTCCGGCGGATCACTTCCAGTTGACGCCCTTGCCCAGGGTGTACGGCTCGCCCCAGTACTCGGCGCCGGCCACCTTGGTGGCCTGCGGCGCCAGCGCCAGCACGCAGGAGGTGATGGACTGGCCGTTGGTGAAGCCCTTGGGGAAGGACGGGTGCGGGCACTTGTCGAAGGTGCCGATCAGCATGACCTCGCTGGCCTCCGAACCGTCCGGGAGCGTGCCCTTCATCTGGGTCAGGCTGGAGAAGGCCAGGTCGGTGCTGCCGACGTTGGTGACCTTGAAGCGGACGTAGTACGGCACCATGCCCGCGGCCTTGTCGCCCAGCTTGAGCGGGGTGAGGTCGGCCGGGTCGCCCTTGTCGATCGAGGTGACCGCGATCGAGACGGTGCCCTTGGTGCTGCCCGAGCTGAACGGGATGGTGGCGGCGTCGCCGATCTTCACGGTGGTCCCGGGCGCCGCGGTCGAACCGGCCGGGGCCGGGGCCGCCGCCGGGTCGGACGCCGCGGCGGTCGGGGCGCCGGTCGGGGCCACCGCCGAGATGGAGGGCGCCGGGGTGGTGGGCGCGGCCGACGGCGTGGCGGGCGCCTGGGTCGCGGGCGGGGTGCTCGCGGCGGTGTCGGACGACGAGGCGTCGTCGTTGCAGGCGGTCAGGGTGAGCGCGCCGGCCGCGGCCAGGCCGACGAGGGCCAGGGTGCGGCGACTGCTGCGGATGGTCTTCATGTGACGTCCCCCGTCTTCGCGGACCACCGTGGCGGCGATCCTTCTGAGGGACGTTCATAGCGCAGTGCGGAAGCGGGGCGCCACGGCTTTGGCGCCGTCTTGACTTCGTCGTGACGACTCCCACGCGGGTCCGTGACAAGGGATGCCGAGTCGTGATCGGTTGCCGTCGAACGATCTGACGCCCCGACGGACCGGGTGCCGTGCGATTCTGTCCGCCATGTCCCAGGATGCTTCGCAGATGATCGATCAGGCCCGCAGGCTGGTGGCCGACCACTTCCCGGACGCGCTCGCCGTCGTGCTGGCCGGTTCCACCGCCGCCGGGCGCGCAACCGCCACCAGCGACCTCGACCTCGCCGTCCTGGTCGCCGACGGCAGCGAGTCCTACCGGGAGACCGTTCGGTTCGAGGGCCGCCTCGCCGAACTCTTCGTCCATACCGAGGCGGCCCTCGCGGAGCTCTTCGCGGCGGACCTCGGCGCCCGCCGGGCGACCATGCAGAGCATGTACGCCACCGGGTTGCTGCTCGTCGATCCGCACGGCGCCGGTGCCCGGCTCCGCCGACGCGCCGAGGCCGAACTGCGGCAGGGGCCTGCGGCGTTGGACCCGGGGACGGTGGAGAGCAAGCGGTACGGCCTGACGGACCAGCTGGACGACCTGGCGGACGCGGGGGACGCCGTCGAGCGCCTGGTCATCGCCGGGGGCGTACTGCGCGACGCGGCCGACCTGCTCTGCGACCACCACCGGGCCTGGGTGGGCGGCGGCAAGTGGCTCCCGCGCCGACTCCTGGCCGCGGACCGGGAGTTGGGCGCCACGCTGCTGGACGGGTACCGGCAGCTGTGCGAGACGGGCTCGGCGGAGCCGCTCGCGGCGGCGGCGCGGCGGGTGCTGGAGCTGGTCGGCGGCCCGCTGTCGGAGGGCTACCGGCGGACCTGGACGGGCGTCATCCAGCGGCTGGTGTAGCGGTCCGGTCGAGGACAGACCCGGTGTGCGCGGCGGCGCCGCCGCGCACACCGGGCCCCGAGGACCCGTCACTGGTGCCAGCGCTGCGCCGGGTCGTTGCCGTTGCAGGAGGTCACCGAGGTGTACTGGGCGATGCCGTTGGACTTCAGGCACTGCCCGGTGGCCACGTTGCGGATCAGGTACCAGCCGCGGTCCTCGTCGGTCAGGCGCCACTTCTGGTTGGCCGCCATCCAGTCCCCGGCCGGCCGGTTGAGGCCGTCCCACCCGCCGGGGGTGTCCCACAGCTGCACGGCGCCGGAGCGGGTGTCGAGGTCGAGCACCTTGCCGCTCGACGCGTGCGAGATCGCCCAGGTGCCGTCGCAGTAGCCCCAGAAGTCCCAGGTCTGCGCGGGCGACTGGTTGGCGCTCCAGACGCCGACGCGCTGGCCGTTGACCTCGTTGTTGTACGGCAGGTCGAGCGCGCCGACGGAGCCGTTGGACAGGCTCAGCGTGCTGCTCAGGGCCGGCGAGAGGTCGCAGGGGCCGGGGTCGGCGGCGTGCGCGGCCGGGGCGGCGACCAGGACGGTGGTCGCCAGGGCCGCGGCGGCGCCGAGGCCGGCGAGCAGTCGGCGGGTGCGGGTGATGGTGCTCATCGGGGTTCTCCTTCGTGTGTGGTGTTGAACCGCGTGGTGGTACGGCCGCGGTGGCGGTACGGCCGCGGTGGCGTCAGACCTGGGCGAGGGCGAGGACGTAGCGCCCCCGGGCCCCGAACCGGCCGGGCGCGTGGCCGACACCGAGGTGGTTGAAGCGCGGGTCGAGCACGGTGTCGCGGTGCTGGGGGCTGTTCATCCACAGCTGCACGGCCGCCGGCACGCTGTCGGCCGGGGCGACGATCTCGGCGGCGAAGCGGAAGGCGAAGCCGGCCGCCCGTAGCCGGCGCCACGGTGTGCTGCCGTCGGTGCCGTCGTGCTGGACGAGGCCGTGCGCGGCCAGGTCGTCGGCGTGGCGCTGGGCCGCGGCGGTCAACCGGTCGTCCAGGCGCAGGAGTCGGGCACCGGTGTGGACGCGCCGGAAGTTGAGGGAGGCCGTCATCTCGGTGTGGAAGTCGACGCCGGTGGCCGTTGTCCCCGTCGCTCCGGGCGCCGCTGCTCCCCCTGCTGCGGGCGCCGCTCCGAGCGCCGTTCCTCTCGCTGTCCCGAGCGCCGCTCCGAGCGTCAGCACCCGGCCGTTCCGCACGAGCGTGGGCATGTGGTCGCGCCTTTCCTCCGTGGTGTCGCCCCGGGCCGCGAGTGCCGTGGTCCGGGGCCGGACGAGGAAGACGGTGCCGGATCGCGGTAGACAGCCGGTCAACGTGCATGGCAGACGATCAGTCGAGACCCGCCAGCAGCCCTTCGACCTGCGTCGCGTCGTCGCCGAGCCCGAGCCGCCGGTACCCCTCCAGTGCCTCGGTCAGGAGGGCCCGGGCCTGGCGCGGACGGCCGAGGCCGGTGAGCGCGGTGCCGAGGGTGCGCAGCAGGGCGGCCTCCAGGGCGGCGCTGGTGCGGCGGGCGAGCGGGAGGACGGCTTCGGCGGCGTCGACGGCGAGCAGCCAGCGGCCGGCTTCGGCGTGGATGCGGGCGGCGAGGTCGCCGGCCGCGGCGGCGAACACGGTGACCTGGAGGGTGGTGAACTCCTCGCGGGCGCCGACGGCGTGGGCGAGCGCCGTCTCCGGGTCGCCGCACAGTCGCAGCACCCGGGCGAGGTAGTAGCGGCCGATCGCCGCGGAGACCGGCCCCGAGGCGCTCATCAGGTGGGCGCAGCGTTCGGCGGCGTCCCGGGCTTCGGCCCGGCGCCCGCTCTGAGCGGCGCTGAAGGCGAACTCGCCGAGCGCGCTGCCCTCGGCGCGCTGGGCGCCGAGGCGGTGGAACAACTCGGCGGCGCGGCCGGCGTGTTCGGCGGCCTCGGCGTAGCGGCCGTGGACGCGGGCGTTGCTGCCGAGGGTGATCAGGGCCTTGGCGAGCACGCGTTCGGTCCGCTCGTCGGTACAGAGGTCGACGGCCCGGCGGACCTCCTCCTGGGACTCGGTGTAGCGGTTGATGTGCCAGAGCATGCTGCCGCGCAGGTAACGGGCGAGGGCGTGCGGCCCGTGTTCGCCGCGGGCCTCGGCCTCCCGGGCGAGGCGCCCGGCGAGGTCGACGATGACGCCGGTCTGGGTGCGTTCCGGGATCACGGCGCCCATCCGGTCGGCGAGTTCGGCGGCGCGGTCGAGCGGCAGGCCCGGTTCGGCGCAGCTGAGCGCGATGGCGGCGGCGTTCACCTCGGCCTGGTCGCGCATCCACTGCACGGCGGCCGGGCCGTCGGCGATGGCGCGGCCGGGGGCGGCCACGGGTGTGTCGAGCAGGCTGAGTTCGGCCGGTTCCGCTTTGCGGGCGGCCTGGTCGGCGTTGCGGGCGGTGGCGAGGCAGAAGTCGAGCAGCCGGTCGGTGGCGGCGGTGTGTTCGGCGGAGTCCTCCTCGGCGGCGAGTCGGCCGCGGGCGTAGGCGCGGACGAGGTCGTGGAAGCCGTAGCGGCCGAAGCGGGGGGAGTGCAGCAGGTTGAGGTCGACGAGTTCTTCGAGGAGCCGGTCGGCCTCGTCCTCGGTGCGGTCGAGCAGGGCGGCGGCGCAGGGCAGTGGGATGTCGGGGGTGTCGGGCAGTGACAGCAGGCGGAAGGCCCGCGCGAGTTCCGGGTCCAGCCGGTGGTAGGAGAGCGCGAAGGTGGCTTCCACGGTCCGTTCGCCGTCGCTGAGTTCGGTCAGCCGGTGCTCGTGGCGCAGCCCTTCGGCGAGCGCGGCGAGGGTGAGCGCGGGGTCGGCGGCGAGCCGGGAGGCGGCGATGCGGACGGCGAGCGGCAGCAGCCCGCAGGCCCGGACGACCTCCTCGGCGGCCGCGGGTTCGGCGGCGACGCGTTCGGCGCCGACGATCCGGGTGAGCAGTTCCAGCGCCTGTTCGGGCGGCAGGGTGTCGAGGCGCATCTGGTGGGCCCCGGCGAGGCCGGTCAGCCGGTGGCGGCTGGTGATGAGGACGGCGCAGCCGGCCGAGCCGGGCAGCAGCGGTTCGACGTGGCCGGAGTCGGCGGCGTTGTCGAGTACGAGCAGGACGCGGCGCCCGGCCAGGGCCGAGCGGAAGAGCGCGCTGCGTTCGCCGGTGTCCGGCGGGATCTCGGCGGGGTCGACGCCGAGCGCGCGCAGGAAGCCGGCCAGGACGGTGCCCGGGGAGGGTGGGGTGTGGTCGGCTCCGCGCAGGTCGGCGAAGAGCTGCCCGTCGGGGAAGCGCTCGCGGGCCAGCCGGGCGACGTGCACGGCGAGGGTGGTCTTGCCGACACCGCCCATGCCGTCCAGGGCGGAGACCACGACGGCGCGTCCACCGGCTCCGGAGAGCCGGTCCGCGAGGGTGTCCACTTCCTCGACGCGCCCGGTGAAGTCGGGCAGTCCGGCCGGGAGCTGGTCGGGGGCCTGCCAGGTGTCGGTGGGGGGCTCCGCGCCGGGCCCGGGGGCGGGCCCGGCCGGGAGCAGGGTGGCGTCCTCGCGCAGGATGCGCAGCTGGAGTTCGGCCGGGGCCCGGTCGTCGGACGGCAGCGATGGACGGGCGTCCTCGTACACGGCGAGCGCCTCGGCCTTGCGGCCGGCCTGATAGAGGGCGCGCATCAGGACGGTGGTGAGCCGGGGCCGCCCGGGGTGTTCCAGGGCGAGTGCGGCGGCCTCCGCGGTCAGGTCGGCGCGGTCGCCCAGTTCGGCGTCCAGCTCCAGCTGGGTCTCCTTGGCCGAG
This sequence comes from Kitasatospora sp. NPDC004669, assembly GCF_040609455.1. Taxonomy (NCBI): domain Bacteria; kingdom Bacillati; phylum Actinomycetota; class Actinomycetes; order Kitasatosporales; family Streptomycetaceae; genus Kitasatospora; species Kitasatospora sp. NPDC004669. The sequence goes on along the minus strand of NZ_JBEXKB010000006.1, from coordinate 155,541 downwards.
ATCCGCTGCTCGGCGAGCCGGGCCCGGACGGCCTCGGCGTGCGGCCCGGGCAGCCCGGCCAGCGACTCGCCGGCCCAGAGCCGCTGGGCGCTTCGCAGCACCTCCCGGACCTGTTGCGGTGGAGCGTCGGCCCGGCGCAGTTCCTCGGCCTCGGCCAGCAGCGCCTGCCATGCGGCCGCGTCCACCCGGGCCTCGGGCACGCGCAGCGCGTAGCCGTCGCCGACCCTCACCAGCGGCATCCGCCCCGGGTCGTCCCCGGCGTACGGCCGGAACGCGGTGCGCAGCCGGGAGACGGCGAGTTGGACGGCCTTGCGCGGGTCGGCCGGCGCGGCCCCGCCCCACACTCCCTCGACCAGCACCGGGACGGCCACCGCCCGCCCGGCGGCGTCCAGCAGCACGGCGAGCACGGCCCGCTGCTGCGGCCTGCCCAACTCCAGTTCCCGGTCCCCGTACCAGGCCCGCAGCGGGCCCAGCAGTTCGAACCGCAGCCCGGCTCCCCCCATGTCACCCATGTCCCGTCCCGAAAGTCGTCCCCGTGCCGGTATCCCGCCACTTCCGTCCGGACAGCGGCGCCCCATACCCGGGCGGCCTATGCTCTGTTACAGATTGTGCACGGATTCCGAGCTTCGAGAGGTGGGCTGTGCGGCTCGAATTCCGCGTGCTGGGGCCGCTGAGTGCCCAGTGCGACGGCCGTGAGATCGAGCTCGGCCGCCCGCAGCAGCGGGCCGTGCTGGCCGCGCTGTTGCTCGCCCGTGGGCAGCTGGTGCCGACGGACCGACTGGTCGAGGGCCTGTGGGGCGAGGACGACACCCGCTGGCCGAAGGATCCGGTGGGGCAGATCGGCACCCATGTGCACCGGCTGCGGCGGGCGCTCGGTGCTTCCGAGCTGCTGGTGGCGGCGGCGGGCGGCTACCGGTTGGCGGTGCCGCGTGAGGCGGTGGACCTCTTCCGCTACGAGGCCTCGGTGGCGGAGGCCGTCGCGCTGCGTCACCAGAAGCCGTCGCGGGCCCGGGAGTTGCTGGTGGCCGCACTCGGAGCCTGGGAGGGCAGTCGCGCGCTGGACGGCGTGCCGGGGGCGTTCGCCGAGCGGGCCCGGGAGCGGCTGGCGGCCGGGCGCTTCGCGGCGCTGAAGGCGCTGCTCGACCTGGACCTGACGCTCGGACGGCACGCCGACGCCGTGGAGCCGCTGGCCGCGCTGGCGGCGTCCCACCCGCAGGACGAGGAGGTGCACCGGCTGCAGCTGCTGGCGCTGCACCGCTGCGGCCGCACGGCGGAGGCGCTGGCGGCGTACGAGGCGCTGCGGGAGCGGCTCGACCGCGAGCTGGGGCTCGAACCGGCGGCCGCGGTGGTGGAGTTGGCCGATCGCATCCGGCGCGGACAGCCGACGGTGTCGTTGCGGAGGCTGCCCCGGCCGTGCCAGCTTCCCTCCGACATCCCCGACCTGGTGGGGCGGGCAGGGCTGGCGCGACAGGCGGAACGGGCCCTGCGGGCGGCAGCGGGTTCACCGGTGGTTTCGCCGGTGGTGGGGCTGTCCGGTCCGGCGGGCAGCGGGACGTCGGCGCTGGCGGTGCACGTCGCCCATGCCGCCCAGGACGCCTTCCCGGACGGGCAGCTGTACGCGAGCGGCGGCGAGCCGGGCGCCGTCCTGGCGGCCTTCCTGCGGGCCCTGGGGGAGCGGCCCGCAGGCGAGGCCCCGGTCGGCGAGCTCACCGAGCGCTACCGGACGGCGCTCGCCGGACGGCGGGTGCTGGTGGTGCTCGACGGGGCGGCCGACCCCACCCCGCTGCTGCCCGCGACACCGGGCTGCGCGGTGGTGGTGACGGGGGCGGACCCCGGGACGCTGCCCGGCGAGGCGGTCCGGCTGACGGTCGGACCGTTGGAGCCGCATGACGCCCACGAGCTGCTGGCTCGGATCGTGGGCGTCGAGCGGATCAGCCGGGAGCCGGACGCGGCGGCGGATTTGGCCGGGCTTTGCGGCTACCTGCCCGTCCTGCTGCGGACGGCGGCGACCCGGCTCGCCGCCCGGCCCTGGTGGTCGGTGGCGGACCTGGTCAGGTGGCTCACCGAACGGGGGTGAGGGCCGGGCGGTGGGGGCGGTCGGTTTAGTACGGGTCGGAGCTGCGGAGCGTGTCCGTGATGATGCTCCACTGGCGGGGGTCGGTGAAGACGATCTTGAGGCCGCCCTTGTCGGCGACCAGCACACCGGCGGACTGGAAGGAGTTGGTCTTGAACGAGTTGCTGGCCCAGCAAACGCGGTTGTAGGCCCCGTAGACCACGAAGTTGCCGTCGCCCTGCATGATCGCCTTGGTGCCGCAACCCAGGGTTCCCGGGGCGACCCACACCGCATTGGCCGACCCGAACGGGGGCACCCGGTAGAGGACGAGGTTGCCGTCGCCCTGCATGATCAGCTGGGTGTCTCCCTCGATGATGCGATCGCCCTGGTTGAGGACGCCGGGCTCGCCCAACCCCCCGCTGTAGATGGTGTCGGCGTGGGCGGCCCCCGCCGACACCATCGTCCCGACCAGCGCCAGCACACCGGCCGCCGTCCCGACGGCCGTGCGCCGCAGCGTCTTCGTCGCCTTCATGTCCCCGTGTTGCCTCTCTCGTGCGTTCGCGCCCGAGATCGTCGGGCGTCGTCTGGAGATGAGCATGGGCCGGGCCGGTAGACAAATGATTGACGCTCCGTTGACGGGCGGGCGGCGGGCTACCGGACGGCCCCTGAGAACGACCCCGCCCGCCCGCCGATGCGGCGAGCGGGCGGGGTTTCGGGCCGGTGGTGCGGGTGCGCGTCAGCAGCACCCGCCACTGGTGGCCATGTCGGTGTGGACGTGCTGGACGGGCGCTGCCGGGGCCGCGTCGCTCGGGGCGGTGGCGAACAGCAGTGCTGCGCCGAGGGCCAGGCCGCTGATGGCCGCGATCAGCATGGTGCGCATCGTGATGCCCCCTGCAAGTCGTGTTGACGGGGGAGGCGTCAGCAGCAGTTTCCGCCGCTGCCGCCGTCGGTGTGGACGTGCGGTGCGGGTGCCGGGGCGGCGTTGCTGGGTGTGGTGGCGAACAGGACCGCTGCGGCGAGGGCGAGGCCGCCGACGGCTGCGATCAGCATCTTGCGCATGGTGAAGTCCCCCTGTCAGTCGTGTGGTTCGGGCACTTGAGTCAAACCGTGTTGACGGCAGCCTGTCAACGATTCGGTTCCGCCCGAATCGTTGGGGCTCAACGATTCGGGCGGGGGAGGGAGGCGCGGTTCAGACGAGGTGGTCGAACTCGCCGGCCTCGGCGCCGAGGATGAAGGCGCGGAGCTTCGGGGTCGACGACTCCGACACCGGCCTCAAGCTCCACCGCCTGCTCTTCGCTCCAGCGCATCGCCTACCGTGAGGCCGCCGGCCGTAACTCCCCCTGGCTCGCCACCCGCCTCAACCCGCGTTCGCACTAGCCTGGCCGCATGGACGAGTTCGCGACCCGCCTGCACGACGCCTGGGAGTGGTGGCACGCCGCCATCGAGGATGCCCAGGAGGGTCGCTGGACCCGCACGCCTGTTGAGCGCCAGGTGATGGACGACATCGCTACCGCCACCACCGGATTCGGATACCCGGACCCGTCCGCCGAACTCTCCCTGCGTGCCCGGCTCTGCCGCATCGCCACCTGGGCGGGCGTGCTCCGCCTCGCCGCCCGGGCCGGTGGCTGGGAACTCGTACCCGTCGTCGGCGCCATCCCGCCCCGCCCGGCGGGCATGGCCGAACTGCTCTCCGCTGTCTACGCGGTCGGCGAGCAGGGTGAGGTCTGGCTGCGTTGGCTCACAACCGACGGCCCGCCGCCGCCCGGCGCGGTCGCCCGGTTCGAGGCCTTCGTCACCGGCCCCGGCTCGGTCGAGGACCTCCGCCAGTTCTTCTACGACTAGAAAGACTGGAAATCCGCAGGACAGCCCGCCCCGACCTCCGGTACGACAACCCGGTGAGACTGAGAACGAAGATCCACCGGGTCCGCCTCGGCCGGGACGAGTACCGGGTGATCACTCCGGCTCGGCAGACCGCGGGTGCCTTCCTCCACGCTAGCCCGGGCAGCTGGTTCATGGACCTGCACGTCGACCGGCGGGGCGCCGAGGACCTCGCGACGGTCTGGGCCCTGGCCGCCCGCTCCCAGCGGTCGCTGATCCACCTACCGCTACGCGCCAACACCGGCCCGACCGGTCTGCCCGACGTCCCGGCCGAGGACCGGTTGGACCTCCTGCTCGCCCATCACAGCCTCGGCTTCCCGCCGTCCCGCTGGAAGGAGGTCCGCGCCCGCCTGGGCGCCGGGATCCCGCACACCGTCGACCTCCCGGCCACCGACTTCCCGCCCGAGGAGGCGATCGACTACGAGCGCCACAACTTCACGGGCCGGCGCGACCAACTCCGCTTCGCCGGTGCCGCCCACACGCTGGTGGTCACCGGCAGCCCCACCGCCTTCCGCTGGACGGGCTCCCTGCTCCACGGGCTCAGCCGCGAGGCTCCCGGCTGGCGCATCGGCAGGCGGTCCGACGCGCACTACTGCGGCACCCTCACCCACGGGGGGTGGGGCTCGGGCCGCGCGGCCAAAGGCGTCCCGGGGGGCCTGCACGTCACCTACGCCCACCGCTGGCGCGCCCGGTGAGCCGACCGGCCCCGGAGTAGGAAGTCGGCCGGTCCGACTTCCTACTCCAAACCCCTCAGTTCGCGGGCTTGAGGGGCGTCAGCGGCACCGCCACCCGGCTCTCCCAGGCCTGTTCCAGCGCATGCAAGAACGTTTCCGCAGGCTGGGCGCCCGAGACGCCGAGCCGCCGGTCCAGGACGAAGAACGGCACCCCCGTCGCCCCCATCGCGCTCGCCGTCGCCTCGTCCTCGCGCACCGCCTCCGCGTACGCCTCCGGGTCGGCCAGTACGGCGGCGGCCGCCTCGCCGTCCAAGCCCGCCTCGACGGCCAGCTCGACCAGCCGCCCGTTCTCGAAGGCGGAGCGCTCCTCGGCGAAGTTGGCCCGGTACAGCGCGTCCAGCAGCTGCCCCTGCCGGTCGTGCTCCTCGGCGAAGTGCAGCAGGCGGTGCATGTCGAAGGAGTTCGCCGCGTCGCGCCCGTCGTCCAGGTACGGCAGCCCCTCGCCGCGCGCGTTCTCGGCGATCCGGGCCTCCGCCGCCTCGGCCTGCTCCAGGCTCATCCCGTACTTGGCGGCGAGCAGCGGGATGACCGGACGGGCCTCGCGCGGCGCGTGCGGGTCCAGTTCGAAGGAGCGGTGGACGACCTCCACCTCGTCGCGGTGCGGGAAGCGCTCCAAGGCCTTCTCGAACCGGGCCTTGCCGATGTAGCACCACGGACAGTTGATGTCGCTCCACACTTCGACGCGCACGGCGCTGTACTCCTTCCAGCCTCGCGCGGACCTCCCGCGCGAACACCAACCGGAACGCAGCCATCCGCATGAATATTTCTCGTCCTGAAATATTCAGGTGCGCCAGGCGTGGTGCCGCCGGGAGGATGGTCCGCGAAAGGGTCCGTCTCCGATGCCCGACCGGGGGAGTCGCCATGTCTTTCGAGTTCGTCCGCCGCCTGGACGGCCTGGTCTACCGCTACCGCCAGGACGGCGAGTTCAACGGCAGGCCGTCGTTCAAGCGGGTGGACCTGGACGTGTGGTGCCGCCGGCTGCCCGAGCGGGGCTGGTGCACGGTCGGCGCCGACGGGATCGCCAACGGCTGGCCGCTGCTCGGGCAGACCGGGGAGGAGCTCTTCCCGCCGCTCGGCCCTTGGCGCAGCTGGAAAGCCGGCAAGTCGTACCTCTACGATCTGCGCCGCGCCGACGAGCCGGCCTGGCCGGATGCGACCGGGCGCCGGGCGGTGGCGAGTTCGCACCTCGCGACGCTTCGGCTGGCGGGTGGTCACCCCTAGGCGGCGGTCGGGCCGATCAGGGGCGGTTCAGGGTTGATCCCGATACCGGTCGGGGCGGCGGCCGAGCAGGATCGAACGCGTCGCCAAGAGGCCGCCCGGCCGCAGACCATCCAACGGAGTGTCACATGAAGCCCCTCGCCCGTCGTGCCGCCGCCCTCGCACTGGCCTGCTCCGCCGTCGTCGGCCTCACCGCCGCGTCGGGTGCCCAGGCCTTCGCCGAAGGAGGTTCGAGCACCACGACGGCGTTCCCGTCGCTGAACCCGGCCGCGCTGGAGGCCGCGATCCAGACCCGGGCCACCGACGGCGCCGCCGGTGCGGTCGTCCGGGTCGGCGAGCCGGGCCAGCTGTGGAAGGGTTCCACCGTCGACAGCCAGACCGGCCGCAAGATCCCGGAGAACGCGCACTTCCACGCCGGCAGCATCTCCAAGGTCTTCCAGACCACCGTCACCCTCCAGCTCGCCGCCGAGGGCCGGATCGACCTCGACCAGACCGTCCAGCACTACCTGCCCGACCTGCTCCCCAAGACCTTCGACCCCATCACCGTCCGCGAGCTGATCAACTACACCAGCGGCCTGCCGGACGTGGACGAGGGCAAGCCCGCCGACAGCGCCGACGACACGATCGCCAACCGCTACACCTACCGGACCTTCGACCAGGTCATCCAGGACACCCTGCGCCCCACCCACCGCCCGTGGCCCGGCCCGCACTTCGCCCCCGGCACCAAGCAGGAGTACAACTCCCTCGCCTTCCGGATCGGTGGCAAGCTCATCGAGCAGATCACCGGCAACTCCTACAAGGACGAGGTCACCAGCCGCATCCTGAAGCCGCTGCACCTCGACCAGACCTCGGTGCCCGAGGACGACCCCGAGATGCCCCGGCCGTACCTGCACGGCTACATGACCGACAGCAGCGGCCAGGCGGTGGACGTCAGCGAGCAGGGCGGCACCCCGTCCAACATGATCTCCACCACGGCCGACCTGGACCACTTCATGGCCGCGCTGTTCCAGGGCCGCCTGCTGCCCGCCGCGCAGCAGAGCGAGCTGTTCACCCTGCCGAAGGACAACGAGGGCAAGCTCGTCCCGTTCGTCGGCGGCACCTCCTGCAACAAGGTGGCCTGCTTCGGCGCGGGACTGATGTCCACCCCGCTGCCGAACGGCACCGTGCTCTGGGGCAAGACCGGCCACGACGACGGCTATGCCAACGGCATGTTCGCCTCCCGCGACCTGTCCCTCCGAGCCGTCTACTCCATCTCCAACCTGAGCTCGGACTTCGCCGCCCCGACCCCGCTGTCCAACCGCCTTCTCGGGGCCGTCCTGAACCCGTCCGCCCCGCAGCACTGACGCGGCCCGCCGACAGCGGAGCGCCCCGGGAGCAGGAAGTCGGCCGGTCCGACGTCCCGCTCCGCGGGGTGTGCCGACCGTCAGGCGAAGGACGGCCAGCGTTCCGCCGCCCAGGCGCGCCAGTCGGGCCAGCCCGGAGGGGCCGCGTCGAGGCTCCGGCCCGCCAGCTCCGCCGCGTCCGGCTCCTCGAAGTGCGCGTGCCCGTCCAGGACGTCGGCCTCGCTCATCGGGAGGGTCTCGTCCGGCGTCGTCGCCCAGCGGTGGGCGATCCGTGCGCGCTGGGTGTCCGGGTCGACCGGGAGGTAGAGCATCCGGCAGGACGCGCCGACCGACTCCGCCAGCCAGCGGATCGCGGAGCGTTCGTCCCGGCCCCAGCAGCCGAAGTCCACCACCACGTCGGCGCCCGCTCGCAGGGCCTCCAGGGCGATCGTCAGCAGCCGCCCCTCCAGCACGTCGCGCTTGCCGTCCACCTCCATGCCGTTGAACAACGGAGTCATCCACTCGTCCGGGCTCAGCCTGATCGCCCGGTGCTCCTCGGCGAGCCGGCGGGCCTTCGTGGTCTTCCCGGCCCCGGGCAGGCCGACCATCAGGAACAGTGTCGTCACGTTCGGATGGTGGCAGCCGCGGCCCGCCCGGGGCGAACGGTTTTGCTCAGGCCGTCGGGCCCCGGAGTCCGGCGGCCTCGCCGCGGGCGAGGTGCTCGGCGTGGACGGCGACCTCTCCGAGTCGGTGGCGTCAGCAGGAGATGTTGCCGCCGCCGACGTCGGTGCCGAGCACGCCGGTGAACCTCTTGAACAGGTTGATCCGGTCGTTGCGCTCGTCCGGGTTCTTGCCGTTGCACTCCAGGTCGCCGTTGATGGTGCGGATGGTCTCGCCGAAGCCCCGGTTGTTGACGACGGCTTCGTGCGCGGTCATCGTCCCGGCGCCCTTCTGGGTGTCCCAGAACCAGAGGCCGGTCTTCCAGGCGACGGCCGGGTCCTTCTCCACCTTGTACGGGTCGTGCAGCAGGTCGATGTGCAGGGCGTCGCCCGCGGCCTTGTAGTTGAAGTTCCAGCTGAGCTGCAGCGGCCCGCGACCGTAGTACGCCGACTGCCCGGCCGGGCAGCCGTACGGTTGTGAACGGTCGCAGTAGTGGCTGTAGTTGGCGGTGTTCTGCTCGACGACGTACCTCAGCCCGCCGGTCTCGTGGCTGACGTTGGCGAGGAAGGCCGCCGCCTCGCGCTTGCGAGTGGCGGCGTCGCCGGTCGCGGCGAAGCCGGGGTAGGCGCTCAGGGCGTCGGTCAGGCCCTTGTACGTGTAGAAGGGGTTCCGGCTCGGGAACATCTGGTTGAACTGGGCCTCGCTGACCACGAAGGAGCCGGCGGCGGCGGCGGCCTGGGTGGCCGTCGGCCCGGCCAGGACGAGGGTGCTCAGGACGGCGGCCGAGGCGCCTGCGGGCAGCGCGCGGGAAAGCTTCATCGTTTCCTCAACAGGTGGCTGGTGAGCGGTGCTTCGCTCTCGAAGCACCGGAGCCATCGTGGTGTGCGGCTCCCGCGATACGACCCTTTCCAAGGTCTAAACCACTCGTAAGGGCTGTATCCGATCGAGGAGTCCGGGCGTCATCCGCCGAAGGGTGATCATCTCGCCCCCAGGCGCACCGGATAGCCTCATCCGCGCACGAGGAACAAGCGAACACGGCGCGACCGGGGGGCAAGGGCATGGTGCACACCGACGGCGAGGGCGACGAGCGGCTGGCGGCCGAGGGCGAGGTGGCCGTCGCCCGGCTGGCGATCGACTCCGGGGACCTCGCGCACGCCGCCGACCACCTCGCCGACGCGATCCTCTCCGACCCCCAACTGCCCGAACTGCACGAGGCCCTGGCCGAGTTGTGCGCGGCGGCCGGCGGCCCGGCGGCGGCGCGCGAGCTGTTCCCGCTGGACGGTGAGGTCTACCTCGGTGCCGTCGTCTGCCGCGCCCACGTGGAGGCCGCCGCCGGGGACTGGGACAACGCCGTCGGCCTGCTCGCCTCGGCGATCCAGTACGAGCCGGCCCGCCCCTGGGCGCACACTGCCTGGCTCGCCCGCGAGGACCTGCCCGCCCTCGTCGACCCGGACGCCGTCGCCCAGGCGGTGGCCCGCGCCGCCGGCGCTCTGCCCGACCGGCTGTCCGCCGAACTCGCCGACTCCGTACGGCCCTTCGACGACTTCGTGCAGGCCGTGCTGGCTCGCAACAGCGAGCACGCGCTGCTGCTGGCGATGGCCTCCGGTCTGACCCGCCGCCTCGGCGCCACTGCCCGGGCCGTCGAACTCGCCCAGCGCGCCCACCGGTCGGCCCCCGGCTACCTGCCCTCCGTGATGCTCGGCAACGCCCTGCGCTCCGACGGCCGGCCCGAGGCGGCGCTCGCCGTCTGGGAGGCCGAACTGGCCCGGGAGGCGCCGGAGAAGGACAACTCCAGCAGCTACCTCGCCGTCGACGTGGCCGAACTGTACGGCACCCTCGGCCGCCCCGCCGACGGCCTGCCCTGGTTGGACCGGGTGCTCGCCACCGCCCCCGACCACCCCAAGGCGGCCCCGGCCCGGTACGGGCTGCGCCACGCCCGCGACGGCGACCCGGTGCACCTGCTGGGCCTGGCCGACCACCACCGCGCCCACCCCGACCACGAGTACGCCCAGGACCTGCTGGAGCGGCTCAGCCACCGCGAGCCCTGGCTCGGCATGGTCTCCGGCGCCACCGAGGCGACCGTCAACGTGCTGCACCAGGTGCTCGGCGCCGAGGGCACCGGCCGTGACACCGAGATCGACTGCACCGCCTCCGCCGTGGAGCCGCCCAGCTCGGTGCTGGCCGTCCACCTCGCCCTGCCGCGCTCCACCGTCTCCTACCGGTCCGTCGGCGAGCCCGACCCCCGGCTGCCGCTGACCGAGCCCACCACCCGGATCTGGGCCTGGGACGGCACTGACCCGCGCCCGGCCGTCGCCCCGCCCGCCCCCGCGAGCGCCGAACTCGTCCGCGCCACCGCCGAGATCGTCTGGCCGACCATCCCTGCCGCCTACGACCACGCCGTCCGGCTGGCCGGGCTGCCGCTGGACGAACTGCTCGGCGTGCTGGTCCACCCGCCGCTGCCCCGCGAGGACGACCTCGGCCGCGCGCTGCTCGCCCACCAGCCCGAACTGTGGGTGCGCGCCGTCCAGGCCTTCGCCTGCCTCGGCATCGCCCACCACCGCACCGACCAGCCGTGGGAGGCCTCCGAGCGCCGCCGGGTGCTGCGCGACCTGCTGCTCGGGCCGGAGGACTGGGTGGTCGAGGCGGCCGGCTTCGCCCTGGTCGCGATCGGCTGGACGCACCCCGAGACCCGGACCGACATCGCCGAGCTGCTGCGGCAGCGGCTGGAGTACAGCGGCTGGGCGAGCCGCAGCCGGGTGGTGACGATCCTGCGCTCACTCGCCGCCCTGGCGCTCGCCGCGCCGTGGACGGAGCCGGCCGACCGCGACCTCGCCAGGCACCTGTTGGCGGAGGCGGACGGTCAGGACGGCGGGGACCTCGACAGCGGCGGGGAGGCCCGGGAGGAGTCGGTGGAGCCGGGCGCGCAGCGGCGGCCCGGGCCCCGCCCCGGCCTGATCCGCCGTCTCTTCGGCCGGAGTTAGCGCTACCCGCTACCCCACCCCCGGCAGCGGTTCCTGGTCCACCTCGAACCGCGCGACCCGCTCCGCCGGGTCGCGGCACTCCGGCCCCAGCCGCAGCATCCGCGACTCCGGGTCGTGCAGCGGCCGGTGGCAGCGACGGCAGGTGACCCGGGGCCGGAGGGCCTGGGTGGTGTCCGTGCCGGGGAGTGGCTCAGGGCTGGTCATGGGGAGACGGTAGCCGCCCACGGCTGCCCCGGCCCTGTCCTGCGGACCCGGCGGAGATCCGCAGGACAGGCCCGGGGCCTCCGCCGTGAAAGGATCCGTCCCATGGCCACGGACCGCAGCAGCGCAGGAGACCCGGCGCGCACCCTCGCCCTGCTCTGGGGGCTGACCGCCGAGGAGAAGCCCGGCCGGCGCGGCCCGAAGCAGGCCCGCTCGATCGGCGAGATCGCCGCCGAGGCCATCGCCGTGGCCGACGCCGAGGGCGTGGACGCCGTCACCATGCGCCGGATCGCCCAGGAGCTTGGGCTGTCCCCGATGGCGCTCTACACGTACGTGCCCGGCAAGGCCGAACTGCTCGACCTGATGCTGGACACCGTCTACGCCACGATGCCCCGCAGCGCCCCGGCCGACGAGGGCTGGCGGGCCGGGGTCACCGCCGTCGCCGACGACAACCGGGCACTGTTCCGCGCCCACCCCTGGGTCGCCGCCGTCTCCACCAGCCGCCCGCCGCTCGGCCCCGGTCTGATGGCCAAGTACGAGTACGAGCTGCGCGCCTTCGAGGGCACCGGCCTGCCCGACGTCGAGCTGGACGCCGCGTTGACCCACCTGCTGGGCTTCGTCCAGGCCTGCGCCCGGATGGCCGCCGACGAGCGCGCCGCCCAGCAGGACAGCGCGCTGACCGACGCCCAGTGGTGGGAGGCCAACGCCGAACTGCTCGCCCGGGTCTTCGACCCCGAGCGCTACCCGGTCGCCGCCCGTGTCGGCGCCGCCGCCGGCCAGGTGCACGGCGGCGCGTACAGCCCGGAGCACGCGTACGCCTTCGGGCTGGACCGGGTGCTGGACGGGCTGGCGGCGCTGATCAAGGAGCAGTAGGGCGCCCGTCGTACTCCTCGCGGGCGCCGGCGACGGCGCACATCCGGGACTCCACCCAGTGCGCGAGCGCCGAGACGTGCTCGGCGGCCTCGTACCCGAGCGGGGTGAGGCTGTAGTCGACCCGGGGCGGGATCACGGGATGGGCCACGCGCAGCACGAAGCCGTCCCGCTCCAGGGTCTGCAGGGTCTGGGCGAGCATCTTCTCGCTGACCCCGCAGACCCGCCGGCGCAGCTCGCTGAAGCGGTAGCCGCGTTCGCGCAGGGCGACCAGCACCAGCACCCCCCAGCGGCTGGTGACGTGCTCCAGCACTCCGCGCGAGGGGCAGTTGCGGTCGTAGACGTCCGGCACCCGATCGAGCAGCGGCAGGCTCTCCATCATTACCTCCATGTCAGTACCCTACTTCGAAGTGCGTACTATCCAGAAGTAAGTGCCCTCCCTAGGGTGAGTGTCGAAGCCGATCGAGACCAACAGGGAGCAGCAGCATGTACGTCGTCACCGGAGCCGCCGGACAGCTCGGCCGCCTGGTCGTGGAGGGCCTGCTGGCCGCCGTTCCGGCGAGCGAGATCGCGGTGGTGGTCCGCTCCGCCGCCAAGGCCGAGGAGTGGGCGAAGCGGGGCGTGCGGGTCCACGAGGCGGACTACGACCGCCCCGAGTCGCTCGCCGGGGCCTTCGCCGCGGGTGACCGGGTGCTGCTGATCTCCGGGAACGAGCTCGGCAGGCGGGTGCCCCAGCACCGCGCGGTGATCGACGCGGCCGAGGCCGCCGGGGTCGCGCTGCTCGCCTACACCAGCATCCTGGGCACGGCGACCTTCCGGATCGCCGAGGAGCACCGCGCTACCGAGGAACTGCTGCGGGCGTCCGGAGTGCCCCACGCCCTGCTGCGCAACGGCTGGTACACGGAGAACTACGTGGCGGGCGCGGCCGCGAGCGTCGCGAGCGGCGAGGTCTTCGGCAGCAGCGGCGAGGGTCGGGTGGCGAGCGCCGCGCGCCGGGACTACGCCGACGCGGCGGTGGCGGTCCTCATCGGTGAGGGGCACGAGACCAAGGTGTACGAGCTGAGCGGCGATGCCGACTGGAGCATGGGCGAGCTGGCGGCCGAGCTGGCCGCGGCCTCCGGCAGCCCGGTGGCGTACCTGGACGTCGCCGCGGAGGAGCAGGTCCGCCGACTGGTGGCCGCGGGGCTGCCGGAGGGCTTCGCCGAGCTGTTCCCGAACACCGACGCGGCCATCGCCGAGGGCGAGCTGGCCCTGCGCACCGGGGACCTGGCCCGGCTGATCGGCCGCCCGACCGTCCCGCTGGCCGAGTCCGTCCGCGCGGCGCTGGGCGCCTAGAGCATCTGGGTGCCTGGAGCGCCCGGGTGTACAAGGCAACCTCTGACCGGCGGGAACACCGGATCCGTCCGGCATTCAAACAATGTCATGACCAAAATCGGGAAACGGAGATGACAGCCTGCCCTTCCGCCCGCTACCGTCACCTCGATACATCGCGCGCGCGGGAGGGCACTCGGCCATGCCACAGACAACCCAGCAGGACAGCGGCCGAGGCCTCTGGTACGGCATGGCGGCCTACGGCATCTGGGGGCTCTTCCCACTGTTCTGGCCGTTGCTGGAGCCCGGCGCCGCCGACGACATCCTGGCCAACCGGATGGTCTGGTCCCTGGTCGCCGTGGTGCTGATGCTGGTGGCCCAGCGGCATTGGGGCTGGATACGGCCGCTGCTGCGCCAGCCCCGCCGACTCGCCATGCTGGCCGGCGCGGCCATGGTGATCTCCGTCAACTGGGGCGTCTACATCTGGGCCGTCAACAACGGGCACGTGGTGGAGACCAGCCTCGGCTACTTCATCAACCCCCTGGTCACCATCGGCTTCGGCGTCCTGGTGCTCAAGGAGCGGCTGCGCGGCGCGCAGTGGACGGCCGTCGGCATCGGCGCGGCCGCCGTCGCGGTGCTGACCGTCGCCTACGGGCAGCTGCCCTGGATCGCGCTGGTCCTGGCGCTCTCCTTCGCCACCTACGGCCTGCTGAAGAAGCAGGTCGGGCTGAGCGGGCTGGAGAGCCTGGCGGCGGAGAGCGCCTTCATGTTCCCCTTCGCCCTCGGCTACCTGATCTACCTGGAGGTCAGCGGGCACGGCACCTTCGGCCACACGGTGCCCGGCTCGTACGGCTGGGGGCACTCGGCGCTGCTGATGCTCAGCGGCGTGATCACCGCGATCCCGCTGCTGTTCTTCGGCGCGGCGGCCGTGCGGGTGCCGCTGACCGTGCTCGGGCTGCTGCAGTACCTGGCGCCGGTGTTCCAGTTCCTGATCGGCGTCGCCGTCTTCCACGAGTCGATGCCGCCCGCGCGCTGGGCCGGCTTCGCCCTGGTCTGGGCCGCGCTCGCGCTGCTCACCTGGGACGCGCTGCGCCAGGTGCGGGCCGGGCGGGCCGCGGTCGTGCCGCAGCCCGCCCCCGTACAGCGGGAAGCCGTCACGCGCTGACGCGTCTCAGGCGCTGATGCCGCTCATGCGCTGATGTCGCGGCTGGTGAACCGCGACCAGGCCGCCGAGCCGAACACGGCGACGTAGGCGGCCTGCAGACCGAGGTCCTTCCACACGCCGTCCCAGTACATCGGTTCGCGCAGCAGGTCCGAGAAGCTCATCCAGTAGTGGGTGAACAGGAACGGCCGGATCGCGTCCAGTTGCGGGAAGGCGTCCAGGATCTGCACGGTGATCACCAGGCCGACGGTCGCGGCCATCGCCGCGATGCCGCTGCCGGTGAGGGTGGAGACGAACAGCCCGATCGCCACCAGCCCGGCCAGCGAGACCGCGACCACCCCGGCCACCAGCACCGCGCGTAGCAGCGCGTCGGAGAAGCCGATGGTGTCCCCGGAGATCAGCGTGACCTCACCGAGCGGGAACAGCGCGGCACCCGTGGCCAGCGCGGACAGCGCCACCGCCGCCGTGGCGGCCAGGCAGAACACCAGCCCGGCGGTGAACTTGGCGGCCAGCAGCCTGGTCCGCCCGGCCGGGGCGACCAGCAGGTAGCGCAGCGTCCCGGTGGCGGCCTCGCCGGCGACCGAGTCCCCGGCCACCACGCCGACCGTCATCGGCAGGAAGACCGGCAGCGCCACCGCCAGCGCGGTGAACACCAGGAACAGGCCGTTCTGCGTGGTCTGCGCGATGAAGCTCGGTCCACCGCCGCCCTCGTGCGGGCTGTCGGTGTTGAGCTTGACCACCACGCCGATCAGGATCGGCAGCACCGCCAGGATGCCCAGCAGCACCTTGGTGCGCAGTCGGCGGAAGGTCAGGTGCAGCTCGTTGCGGAACAGCGCCAGGAACCCGGCCGCGGTCTGCGGTCGACGGCCGGCCGTCACCGGCACCGCCTCAGCCTGCGACATCGAAGCCCTCCCCGGTCAGCGCCACGAAGGCGTCCTCCAACGTGCCCCGCTCCAGCCCGAATCCGTGCACCCGCACCCCGGCCTCGACCAGCGCCGCGCACAGCTTGGGCAGCACCTCGTCGCCCTGGGCGCCCAACTCGCCGTCCACCCGGCCCTCGCCGGGCACCAGCGCGCCCACCCGGTGGGCGGCCAGCACCTCGGCGGCCTGCGCCACGTCGGGGGTGCGGACCACCAGCCGGCCCTGGGCCCGGGCGGCCAGCTCGGCGACGGTGCCCTGCACCAGCAGCCGGCCCCGGGACATCACCGCCGCGTGGGTGCAGACCTGCTCGATCTCGTCCAGCAGGTGCGAGGAGAGGAACACCGTGGTGCCCTCCGCCGCGACCTCCCGCACCAGCGCCCGGATCTCCCGCATGCCCTGCGGGTCCAGGCCGTTGGTCGGCTCGTCCAGCACCAGCAGCTCGCGCGGCTGCAGCAGCGCGGAGGCCAGGCCCAGGCGCTGCTTCATGCCCAGTGAGTAGGCGCGGGCCTTCTTCCCCGCCGCGGCGCTCAGGCCGACCCGCTCCAGCGCGGTGTCCACCCGCTGCCGGCGGGTGCGCGGGTCGGCGGTCGGATCGGCGGAGTCGAAGCGGATCAGGTTGTCCCGGCCGGAGAGGAAGCCGTACAGCGCCGGGCCCTCGATCAGCGCGCCCACCCGGGGCAGCACGGTGGCGACGGACTGCGGCATCGACTCACCGAGCACGGTGGCCACACCGGAGGTGGGGGCGATCAGGCCCATCAGCATCCGGATGGTGGTGGTCTTGCCGGAGCCGTTTGGGCCGAGGAAGCCGAAAACCGAGCCGCGCGGCACGGCCAGGTCCAGGCCGTCCACGGCGAGCTGGCCACCCCGGAAGCGCTTGGTCAGGCCGCGGGTTCTGATCACGTCGTCGGTGCGGGAGGGCGGAGAAGTGGGAACGGGGGCCGGGCGCAGCGCGGCGCCCGTACCCCCGGCCGACTCCGTAACGTCCCCCGTTACGGGAGTCCCGGTCATCCGTCAGTTCACCCCGGCGGCGTGCTGCAGGACCGACAGGGTCACCGCGCCGGCGAAGACCCGGCCGTCGTCGGTGAGCAGGACGTTGACGACCTTGGTGCTGATCAGCGTGCCGCCGCCGACCGGCTTGCCGAGCGACTTGACCAGCGCCTGCGGGTTCACCGGCCGGCCGTGGTGCTTGCCCTGCTTGCCGTCGCCCTTGGACGCGCCGGCGGGCGCCTCGACGCTGCTGGGCAGCTGCGCGGAGACCACGGCCGTCCAGCCCTCGCCGATCACGTTCACGCCGCCGTGGTCCTTGGCGGCCCCGCCCTTGGCGGCTTCGCTCTCGCCGGCGTGGTCCTTGACGGCCTCGTCCGCCTTCCGCTCCGTCACCTTGGCGCCCTTGGGCACCGTGAAGTCGAAGGTCTTGGCGGCGGGCTTGGCGAAGGACACGTCGGTGAAGTGGACGTCCAGCACGGTGGAGCCGTCGGTGGACTTCACCACCACCGCGAGCGGCACCCCGTTGTCGGCGGCCACCGAGATCCGCACCTCGGCGACCGTCGAGCCGGACTGGGTCGGCTTGACGCTCAGCTGGTACGCCTTCTGCCCGGCCACGGTGGCCGTCCCGGCGACGGTGACCGAGGTGGTGCCGGCGCTCGTGGTCAGGAACTGCTTGGCGGCCTCCTGCGCGGTGGTCGGCACGCCGGTCAGCGGCGCCTTGGAGTGCTGCTCGGCCGCCGGACGCCCGGTCAGGTGCACCGCGCTGTTGGTCGAGCTGTCCCAGGCCCAGCTCTGGTCGCCGTTGCGGACCAGGCTGTAGCCCGCCGTGTTCTCCATCAGGTCCACCCGCTGGCGGTCCGGCCCGTCCACCGCGACCCGCAGGGTCTGGTCCCCGCCGAGCAGGCCGAGCAGCTTGGTCTGCGGGTCCGCCGAGGAGCCCTTGCCCTGCTCGTCGCCGCCGTGCCCGGCCGCCGCGGCGAACCCGCCGGCCCCGCTCAGCAGCTGGCCGGGCAGCCCGAGGTCGGTCGAGACCGACACCGTCCCGGACAGGGTCTGCGCGTCGGAGCCGAGCACCTTGGCCACCAGCTGCTCCGCCGAGACGGTCGGCAGGTCGGGCGGGGAGTCGGCGGCCAGCGCGGGCACCAGCCCGACCCCGGTGGCGATCACCGCGGCCACCGCCAGCGGCACCCCGGCGCGTACCAGGGTGCGCCGTCGCGAACGGAACGGCACCCCGCTGTCCTGCTGGTCCCCCGCCGCCGTGTCATTGGTCATGGCGTCCTCAACTCCTCTGCGAACCTGTTCGATTGGCACTGCCCTTCCATTAGAGGTCGGTACCGCCGCCGCGTCATCGCCCTGCAGGGCCAGATCGGGGTGAACCTGGTAGGTACATCGACCCTGAGACGGCCTCAGGGTTGGCTCCTCCGGACGTACGACACCTGGCGTAGGGTCGCGCCATGGACGGAACCGCCATGGACGCAAGCAACCCCCCGACGGCGAACGCGATGCGGCGCGCCCTGCACCGCGCCCGGGACGGCGTCGCCCTCGATGTGGCCGAGGCCGCCGTGTTGCTCCAGACCAGAGGCGAGGACCTGCGCGACCTGTGCGCGAGCGCCGCCCGGGTGCGCGACGCCGGGCTGGAGGCGGTCGGCCGCCCCGGCGTCATCACCTACTCCAAGAGCGTGTTCATCCCGCTGACCCGGCTCTGCCGCGACAAGTGCCACTACTGCACCTTCGCGACCGTCCCCGGCAAGCTGCGCCGGGCCGGGCACGGGATGTTCATGTCCCCGGACGAGGTACTGGAGGTGGCCCGGCGCGGGGCCGAACTCGGCTGCAAGGAAGCCCTGATCACGCTCGGCGACAAGCCCGAGGACCGCTGGCCCGAGGCCCGCGAGTGGCTGGACACGCACGGCTACGACGACACCGTCGCCTATGTGCGGGCGATGTCCATCCGCATCCTGGAGGAGACCGGCCTGCTGCCGCACCTCAACCCCGGGGTGCTGAGCTGGACGGACTTCCAGCGGCTGAAGCCGGTCTCCGCCTCGATGGGCATGATGCTGGAGACCACCGCCACCCGGCTGTGGAGCGAGCCCGGCGGCCCGCACTTCGGCTCCCCGGACAAGGAACCGGCCGTCCGGCTGCGGGTGCTGGAGGACGCCGGTCGCAGCTCCGTCCCGTTCACCAGCGGCCTGCTGATCGGCATCGGCGAGACGTACCGGGAGCGCGCCGAGTCGCTGTTCGCGCTGCGCAAGGTCTCCCGGGCGTACCACGGCATCCAGGAACTGATCCTGCAGAACTTCCGCGCCAAGCCGGATACCGCGATGCGCGGCATGCCGGACGCCGAACTGGACGAGCTGGTCGCCACGGTGGCGGTGGCCCGCCACCTGCTGGGCCCGACCGCCTGCCTGCAGGCGCCGCCGAACCTGGTGGACGGCGAGTACGAGCGGCTGATCGCGGCCGGCATCGACGACTGGGGCGGCGTCTCCCCGCTCACCCCGGACCACGTCAACCCCGAGCGCCCCTGGCCGCAGATCGACCGCCTGGCCGAGCGCTCGGCCGCGGCCGGCTTCGAACTGCGCGAGCGCCTCGCCGTCTACCCCGAGTACGTGCTGCGCGGCGAACCCTGGCTGGACCCACGGGTGTTGCCGCATGTCCGCGCCCTGGCCGACCCGGCCACCGGCCTGGCGAACCCGGACGCCGTGGTCCAGGGCCGCCCGTGGCAGGAGCCCGAGGACCTCCCGGAGTCGTACGGGCGGACCGACCTGCACGCCACCATCGACACCGAGGGCCGCACCGGCGACCGCCGGGCCGACTTCGAGGACGTGTACGGCGACTGGGAGGTGCTGCGTGAGCAGGTGCTGGCGAAGGGCGCGCCCGAGCGCCTCGCCGGCGACCTTCGCGAGGCGCTGAAGGTGGCCGCCGACGACCCGACCAGGCTCACCGACGACCACGCGCTGGCACTGTTCCACGCGGACGGCCCGGCCCTGGACGCGCTGTGCCGGATCGCCGACGACGTCCGCCGGGACGCGGTCGGCGACGACGTCACCTACTGCGTCACCCGGAACATCAACTTCACCAACGTCTGTTACACCGGCTGTCGCTTCTGCGCCTTCGCCCAGCGCCGCACCGACGCCGACGCCTACACCCTCTCCCTGGAGCAGGTCGCCGAACGCGCCGCGCAGGCCTGGAAGGTGGGCGCCACCGAGGTGTGCATGCAGGGCGGCATCCACCCGGACCTGCCCGGCACCGCCTACTTCGACATCGCCCGCGCGGTGAAGGAGCGGGTGCCCGGCATCCACGTGCACGCCTTCTCGCCGATGGAGGTGGTCAACGGCGCGACCCGGACGGGTCTTTCGATCCGCGACTGGCTGCAGCGGGCCAAGGAGTCGGGCCTGGACACCATCCCGGGCACGGCCGCCGAGATCCTGGACGACGAGGTCCGCTGGGTGCTCACCAAGGGCAAGCTGCCGGCCGCGACCTGGGTCGAGGTGGTCACCACCGCGCACGAGCTGGGCATCCGCTCCTCCTCCACGATGATGTACGGGCACGTGGACACCCCCGAGCACTGGCTCGGCCACCTGCGGCTGCTCGCCGACATCCAGCAGCGCTCGCTCGGATTCAACGGCACCGGCGGCTTCACCGAGTTCGTCACCCTCCCGTTCGTGCACACCAACGCCCCGGTCTACCTGGCCGGCATCGCCCGGCCCGGCCCGACCGTCCGGGACAACCGCGCGGTGGTCGCGATGGCCCGGCTGCTGCTGCACCCGCACATCCCCAACATCCAGACCAGCTGGGTCAAGCTGGGCGCGGAGGGCGCGGCCGAGATGCTCCGCTCGGGCGCCAACGACCTGGGCGGCACGCTGATGGAGGAGACCATCTCGCGGATGGCCGGCTCGGCGTACGGCAGCTACAAGTCGGTGCGCGACCTCCAGGCGATCGCCGAGGCCGCGGGCCGCCCGCACCGCCAGCGCACCACCGTCTACGGCGAGGTGCCGGCCGAGCGGCAGGCGGCGGCGCTGGCCTCGGACGGGCACCTGCCGGAGCTGCTGCCGGTGCTGGACTGAGGCGGGCCACGGGACCCCGGTCGTCCCAAGGGCTCGTCTTCAAACGCCCGCCCTCCGGGCGAACGACGGGAGTTTGAAGACGAGCCCTAACCGCGGCGGCCGGGGTGGGGAACCGAAGTGCGAGGGGTGCCGTCGTTTCGCTCGCGTCTTCGCATACAGTGCCAGGGCGCGCGGCCCGGCCGTGCGTCGCGCGGACCCGCCCCCCGACCCCGACGAAAGGCGCCCCGTCGTGATGCCCCTGTGGTCACGAGCCCAGCAGCAGGACTTCCGCAGCCGGGTGCGGGGCTGCCTGCTCGGCGGTGCCATCGGTGACGCGCTCGGCGCCGGCGTCGAGTTCGAGTCGATGGAGAGGATCCGCGCCCAGCACGGCCCGCAGGGCGTCACCGGCTACCTCCCCGTGCACGGGCGCACCGGTGCCGTCACCGACGACACCCAGCTCAGCCTGTTCACCGTGGACGGCCTGATCCGGGCCCACATCCGGCGCGACACCGGCAGCTGGCACCCGCCCACCGACCTGCACCTGGCCTACCTGCGCTGGGCCGCCACCCAGCGTGACTGGGGCCCGGACGAGCGCCGTCCCGACCTCGGCTGGCTCGGCCGCGAGGAGTGGCTGTACGCCCAGCGTGCCCCCGGCCAGGGCTGCCTGACCGGCCTGACCGGGCCGGACGGCGAGCGGCTGGGTACCCTGGAGCGGCCCAAGAACCCGCACTCCAAGGCCTGCGGCACGGTGGTGCGGTCGGCGCCGTTCGGACTGCTCACCACCTGGGAGCCTGGCCTGGTGTTCCAGCTCGCGGTGGAGTGCTCGGTGCTCACCCACGGCCACCCGACCGGCTACCTGGCGGCGGGTGCGCTCGCCGTGATCGTCCAGTCGGTGGCCCGCGGCGGCACCCTGGAGGAGGGCGTCCACCTCGCGCTGGCGCTGCTCTCCGAGCGGCAGTCGCACGAGGAGACCACGGCCGCGCTGCGGGCCGCGCTGGACGCCGTCCGGGCCGGCGAGCCGTCCGCGGACCGGGTCGAGGCGCTGGGTGAGGGCTGGGTCGCCGAGGAGGCGCTGGCGATCGGGGTCTACTGCGCGCTGGTCGCCCACGACGTGCGCTCGGGCCTGCTGCTGGCGGTCAACCACTCCGGGGACAGCGACTCCACCGGCGCGGTCTGCGGCAATCTGCTCGGGGTGCTGCACGGCGACACCGCGCTGCCGCCAGGGCTGGTGGCGGGGCTGGAGGGGCGCGGTGCGATCCTCGAACTCGCCGACGACTTCGCGCTGGAGCTGATGCACGGCACCGAACTGCACGACCGGCAGACCCCGGAGGGGGCCAACTGGGCGGTCCGGTACCCGGTGGTGTACTGAACGAACCCCTCGGAAACGGCAGTTGCCCGTAGCGCCGGCCGCCGCTGAAGGCGACGGTCACCGCTACGGGCAACTGGTCCGAGCACGGATCCCGGTCAGACCTCGCCGAAGGTCCCCGCCGCCGTGGCCGCCGCGAACGCGTTCCAGGCCTCGGTGGAGAAGAGCAGCTGCGGGCCGAGCGGGTCCTTGGAGTCCCGGACCGCCACTGTCTCGGCGGTGGGTCCGGCGATCTCCACACAGGCGCCCTGGCCGCCGCTGTGACTGCTCTTGCGCCAGTGGGTTCCGTACTCGGAGGGGGTGCTCATTCGTGGTATCCCTTTTCGATGTCGGCTATCAGCGACCGGCTCTCCGCGACACCGAGTGCGGCCGCTCTCAGGTAGTCGTACAGACCGGTATAGCGGCGCACGTCCGCCTCCTTCTCCAGGTAGAGATCGCTCGTCACACCTTCGAAGTAGACAACCGTGGAATCGGCTGACTCCGGGAACTCCAGCAGGGAGAATGTCCCGGTCATGCCGGGGTGGGCGCCGTGCGAGAACGGGATCACCTGGATGGTGATGTTCGGGCGCAGGCTGAGCTCCAGCATCTGCCGCAGCTGCCGGGCCATGATCTCGCGGCTGCCGACCTCACGGCGCAGTGCGGCCTCGTCTATGACGGTCCACAGGCTGCCCAGCTGGTTCTCGCCGTGGACGCGCTCCTGGCGCTTCATCCGGACCTGCACCCGGCGCTGCACCGCGACCGCGTCGGTGTCCGGCTGGGTGCCCTCGACCACGGCCTGGGCGTACTGCTCGGTCTGCAGCAGGCCCGGGACGAAGGAGGACTCGTAGGCGCGGATCGAGGAGGCCTCGGCCTCCAGGCCGATGTAGACGCTGTACGGGGTCGGCATGTCGTTGAAGTCGTGCCACCAGCCGCGCTGGCGTGATTCCTTGGCCATCTCCATCAGGCTGTTGCGCATCTGCTCGTCGGACACCTTGTACACGTCGCAGAGGTCCCGTACGTCGCGCTGGCTGATGCTGCGGCGGCCGTTCTCCAGCCGGCTGATCTTCGACTGGGAGACCATCAGGCGGCCGGCCACCTCCTCCGCCGTCATCCCGAGGCCCTCGCGGAGTTTGCGCAGCTCCGAGCCGAGGCGCCGGCGGCGCACGGTGGGATTGATGTTCGCGGACACGTCGACCTCCGGCCGGACCTCTGGTGATCGTTGGAACGGCAGCCCTCGGAACACTTCGGACATTGGGACCAACCCCCCTGACTTGGAGCAGCATGTCACCTTGGGCCAGGTCGGCGCCGGGGAATCACAGCAGCGCAGTAGAGCAGATCATCGGAAAAGCGCTTCTGTGAGACAGCGAAAGCCCCCAGGTGGTAATGCGGCTCGACGACTCGGACCGGTAGTTGCGGAGGGCCTCGACGGGCCCCCGGGAACGGCAGAGGGGCGGTCGCCGGGCGACTTGCGTCGCGGGGCGACCGCCCCTCGGTGCTTCTGGTGGTGCCGGTGGTGCGGGGTCGCGTGCCGGGCCGCCCAGCGCCTTCGGGCGGCGCGGACGGGACGGCCCCCGCCGCTGGACGTGTCGTCGGGGTGTCGTCAGCGCGTCGGGCCGGATCGCCTCGACCGCCTCGACCGGCCTGACGGCTTCGACCGCCCAGGGCCGCCCGGGGCCGCCGTGGGTCAGCGGCCCGCGCGGATCAGCGGACGCCGACCCGGGAGGCGGGGACCCGCCCGCCCGAGGCCCGGCCCGCCGTGCGGGTGCTGCCGGGCCGGCCGGTGCCGGTCCCGGAAGCCTGGGAAGAACGGTTCTGCTGCGTCGGCAGGCCGTTCTGCACGTCCATCACGGCGTGCGCGACCATCCCGCCGAGCGGGTCGTACCGGATCAGGTCACGCAGCCGCGACCGTGAGGACCGGCCCTCGTTGCCCGGGTACAGGTGCTTGCCCAGCCCCACCGAGTGGGCGAGGGCCGCGAGCGCGGCCGTCCGAGGGTCCGGCGGCACACCGGTGCGGATCGCGGTGTCCAGCCGCTGCTTGATCGCGGCGTTGGTGCAGTCGTCGGACGCCTGGTACCGGGTCGTCGGCAGCACCCCGCACACCTGGCCGGGCACGGCGGTGACCATGCCGCAGCGCTCCAGGTGCGCCAGGTACGTCTGACGCAGCCCCAGCCGGGGTCCGCCGATCCAGTGCGCCGCGCGGACCGGGCTGCCGCGTCGGCGCAGCAACTCCAGTGCGTGGTCAAGGGTCGGGTCGCCGGTCGGCCGTGCGAGCACGACGGCGATCCGGTCTCCCTCCGGTACGATCCGTCCGGCCAGGGACAGCTCGACGAGCTGCGCCCCGGCGAGTCCGAGGTCGAGGGTCTGCGGCTGCGCCGTGGTACCCGTGGTCGGGTCCAAAGCGAGCAGCAAGAGTTCCTCGGGAACAGTTCTGCGGCTCTTGCCCATCCAAGCCTCCCCGCGTGGATGAGAGACAGGGTGACGCCTCTCACACGGGCTTGTCGAGTACGCCTCCGAATCGTGACCTTGCGGTGAAGGCGCGGAACCGGCGGCCGCGGGCCGGGCGTCTGATCGTTGAACAGGCCGCAGTGCGGCCGTGCGGCGGCAATAAGCGCCGGTCGGGCGGGGTGTGCGCGGCCGGATCGACCGTATGTGGCGGAGACTGTACAGGTACACGGGGCGGGGCGTCGGCTTCCCGAAATCGGGTCTGCCGATGCCCCGCCGGGCGTTGAGGAGGCTGGGATACGTGGGCGAGTCCCCCGACAGGGTGCTGAGGGACGGCGAGCGGGAGCGGGGCCGGGAGGGGATGCGGACCGGTGCGGCGGACGGCGCCGCGAAGGCCGCCGACGGCGGGCCTGCCGGTTCGACGGCTGCCGGGGCGTCAGCAGAGGCCGCCGCCGGAGCATCTGTGGAGGCATCTGCGGAGACCACCACGGAGACGTCCGCCGAGGCGGCTTCCGAGGCGTCCACCGGGTCGTCTTCCGCGGCGTCGGGGGCGGGGGCCAAGGGCGGCTCGACCGTGCAGATCCGCGTTCGGGATGTGGACAGCCGGACGACGATGCTGCGGCTGCCGGTGGACAACAAGACCACCGCGCTGCGGCTGCCCGAGGAGCTGCTGAAGGCCACGGGCGACGACAGTTCCGATGGTGGGGCGGAGAAGGGGGAGCCGGCCCCGACGGCTGACGCGGCGAAGGAGGCCGCCGAGCAGCCGTCCGGCACCGACCCGCGTCTCACCATGCGGACGGCTGCCGCAGCTGCCGCGGTGGCGGCCGAGGTCCCTGGGGAGGACTCCGGGAAGGCGTCGGAGAAGGCGTCCGAAGAGGGGGCTGGGAAGGGGTCGGAGAAGGCTTCCGGTGCGACCGCTCCCGAGTCCGACACGCCGGAGAAGAAGGAGTCCGCGGCCGCCTCCGCGAAGCCCGCCGACACGACGGGGAAGGCGAAGCCGGCCGAGAAGGCCGACACGCCCGAGGCCGCCGAAGCCGAAGAGCCCGCCGAGTCCGCGGAGTCCGGCGACGCCGATAAGGCCGACAAGGCCGCCGAGCCAGATAAGGCCGGCGAGTCCGACAAGGCCGGCGAGTCCGACAAGGTCGATGAGCCCGATAAGGCCGATGAGGCCGCCGAGCCAGACAAGGCCGACGAGCCCTACGACCCGACCAAGACCATGCTGCTCACCAAGCCACCGGTTCCGACCGGCAAGGCCGAGAAGCTGGAGAAGCCCGAGCCGCTGCGCGCCCCCGCCGCCGGCACCGTGCCCGAGCCCCCGGCGCCCACCCCGCTGCCCGAGCCGGCCCCCGTCCCCGAGCCGGTGCCCGAGCCGCACCCGGCACCCAAGCCCCTTCCCGAACCCGAGCCGACCCCGGGCCCCGAACCGCTGCCCGAGCCGGCCCCCGAGCCCGAGCCCGGCCCGGCCCCGGCACCCAAGCCACTGCCCGAGCCGGACCCGCGGCCGGTGCCGCCCGTCCCGCCGCTGCCCCGGCCCGAGCCGCTGCCCGCCCCGGAGCCGCTGCCCTCGCCGGAGACCACGGCCGAGGCGATGGAGGTCCTGGCCTCCCTCAACGCCCGTCCGGTCTCGCCGCTGCGCCGTGCGCTCAAGCGGATCACCATCTGGACGGCGTTCCTGGCCGTGGTGCTCGGTGCGGTCGTGGTGGCCCAGCTGCTGCGCCCGTTGCCGGACGCGAAGGTGAAGATGTCGGCTGCGGGCAGCTTCAACTTCTCCGGCGACGCGCTCGACCTCGCCTGGCCGGCCAAGGGCCAGTCCGCCGCCGAGGTGGTCGGCGTGGGCAGCCTCGGCAGTTCGGGCCAGGAGACCCCGGCCTCGATCGCCAGTGTCACCAAGGTGATGAACGCCTATCTGATCCTGCAGAAGTACCCGCTGAAGAAGGGGGAGAGCGGCCCGAAGATCGTCGTCGACAAGCAGGCCGCGCAGGAGTCCGGCAACGTCGACGAGTCGAAGGTGACGCTCACCGAGAACCAGGTGCTCACCGAGTACCAGGCGCTGGAGCTGCTGATGCTTCCGTCGGCCAACAACGTGGCCCGGCTGCTCGCCCGGTTCCACTCCGGCTCCGAGGCGGAGTTCGTCAAGCTGATGAACGACACCGCGGCCAAGTTCGGTATGACCAACACCACCTACGCCGACCCGGCGGGCTTCAACGCGGACACCAAGTCCACCGCCAAGGACCAGCTGAAGCTGGCCGAGCAGGTCATGCAGGACGAGATCTTCCGGCAGATCGTCTCCACCCCGGAGACCAACTTCAACAACGTGAAGATCCCCAACACCAACAACCTGATCAACCCGAAGACCGGCGTCATCGGCGTCAAGACCGGCTCCAGCACCCCGGCCGGCGGCTGCCTGATGTGGGCCGCCTACAAGGAGATCGGCGGCGTGAAGCGGCTGATCCTCGGCGTCACGCTCGGCCAGCAGGCCACCTCGTCCAAGGAAGGCGACGGCATCCTGCCGACCGTGTTGAAGGTCAGCGGCAAGCAGATCCAGGCCGCTCAGAACGGCCTGACCGGCCAGACCGTCGTCAAGAAGGGCGACGTCGTCGGCTCGGTGGACGACGGGCTCGGCGGCAAGGTCCCGGTCGTCGCGACCAAGGACCTCGTGGTGGCGGGCTTCCCCGGCATCAGCGGCACGATCACCCTGGACCCGGCCAAGCTCGGCCACAACGAGAAGGCCGGCAAGGAGGTCGGCACGCTGCGGGTGGGCGCGGGCGACAGCAAGGTGGAGGTCCCGGTGGCCCTCCAGTCCGACCTGAACCCGCCGTCCATCCAGTCGCGGCTGCTGCGCATGCTGTGAGCGCGCTGATCCGCTGAACGACGAAGGAGGGGGAGCCGGACCGGTCCGGCTCCCCCTCCTTCGTCCGTCTCAGGTCGTGCGGTCGAGCAGCGCGAGGGTGAGACCGCCGAGCGGCACCACCCTGTCCGGCTCGCCGTACCGCGCCTTGAGCAGCTGCGCCTGCCCCTCCGCCATGGCCGCCAGCGGGTCGGTGGTGTCCCCGAGGACCAGCAGCCAGACCCGCGGCCCGTCCCCCAGACAGGCCTCCGGCCGCGGGCAGGGCTCGGGGGTGAGGCCCTCGGCGTCCTCGGCGTCGCGCGCGACGAACACCGGGAACGGCCGGACGTCCGGGGGCAGGTAGTAGCTGACGCCCGGCCAGACCATCGCCCAGGACTGGTCGCCCATCGGGGCCGCCAATCCGTCCCCGGGGCGGTACCCGGCGGTGATCTCCTCGGCCGCCGCGCGGAACGGCTCCTTGGACCGGGTGTGCGCGTCCGCGTACCGCACCCCCGGCTGCTTCGGCAGTGCCGCCACGGCCGGGAGGGCGAGCAGCCCCACCGCGAGTAGTCCGGCCGTCGCCACGGCCGCCCGCGGCGGTACGGTCCGCCCCGGCGCCCACGGCCGTCCGCCCCGGGCCGCCACCGCGCGGTACACCGCCGTGACCCCGCCCCCGGCCAGCACCGCCCAGGCGGGCACCGTGAAGAGCAGGTACCGGTCGAGGAAGTACGAGGTGGTGCCCCGCGAGACCAGCCAGACGGCCAGCACCGGCAGCTCCGCCAGTAGCAGGAACTGGCAGGCCTCCAGCCGCCGGCCCCCCAGCAGTAGCGCGGGCAGCGCCAGCAGGGCGAAGGCCAGGGCCACCCGGTCCGCGCCGAAGAGGTGCCCGCCGAAGCCGGTGAGATCGGAGAAGGACGGCGTCTTTATCCAGCCGAGCTGCCGGTCGGACTGCCGACTGCCGAGCAGCGCCACCGGCAGCACCGGCAGTACCGCCACCATGACGGCGACCGGGTACTGCCGGAGGATCCGCCGGTGCACCCCGCCCCGGGTGCGCCACAGGTGCAGCAGCACCAGCGCGGCCTGCCCGGTGACCGTACTGAGCGAGACCAGGTGCCAGACCCCGGCCAGGGCCATCGCCACGGTGTACGGCGCCCACCGCCGCAGGCCCGGCCGCTCCAGCGCCCGCAGCAGGAAGTAGGTGGCGGCCGCGACCGAGCAGGTCGCCAGCGCGTAGGCGCGCGCCTCCTGGGCGTAGTGGGACACCTGCGGCGGCACCGTGAACAGCAGCCCCGCGCCGATCGCCGCCACCCGGCTGCCGAACAGCCGTTCGGCGGTCAGCGCCACGAAGGCGGCCGCCGCGGCCATCGCCAGCACGGAGGGTATTCGCAGCGCCACCGCCGAGTCGCCGAACACCGCCGTCCAGCCGTGCATCAGCAGGTAGTAGGCGCCGTTGCTGGCGTCTATGTGCTGGAGCAGCCGGAGCAGGTCGCCCAGCGAGCGGGTGGCCACCGTCCAGGTCGCCATCTCGTCCCGCCACAGCTCGGGCGTCCCCAGCCGGTACCCGCCGACCCCCAGCATCACCACCGCGGGCCAGAACCACACCTGCCCCAGCAACCGGACGGCCGGGCGCACAGCTGGTGTCATCAGGCCTTCGTCTCCTTCGGGCGGCGCACGGCGGCGGTTCGAACACTTCTCGGCAGGCTACTTGACCTGCTCTGACGCCTCGTCGGCGCCCGGGTCCCGGCCGTCACCCCCCGGCCACCACCCCCAGTCGACCGTCGATCCGGTACGCTGTGAACGGCCTGGTCACAGACCGGCCTCGCCTCAGTAGCTCAGGGGATAGAGCACGGCTCTCCTAAAGCCGGTGTCGCAGGTTCGATTCCTGTCTGGGGCACACCACGGAACGCAGAAAAGGCCCAGGCCAGAGGGGTAATCCCTCCGACCTGGGCCTTCATCGTTCTGGACCGCTAGTCGTCCTGTGCCACGTCCGTGCCAGATGCGTCCTGAGGGCTCCCCTTCTCCAGCTCCTTTTGGACCATCTCGCCCATCCGGTCGGCGATGACCCGGTCGCGGTCGCTGGTCATGTGCTGGTAGATCAACGCGGCCCGCGCCGTGCTGTGCCCCATGCGGGTCATGAGTTCCTTGGTGCTCGCGCCGCTCTGCGAGGCCAGGGTGTTCCCGGTGTGACGCAGATCATGGAAATGCACATCCGGCGAGATCTTCGCCTTCGTCTTCGCGGCGCTCCAGTCGTCGCGGAAGTTGCTCCGGCGCAGTTGGCCACCGCGCGGCCCGATGAACATGTGCCCGTTCGGGCCCTGCCCCGCGTAGTGCTCCAGGTGATGTCGGAGGGCGTCCACGATCGAGGCGGGGAAGGCCACCGGGCGGAACCCGGCGCGGCTCTTCGGCGCCTTGTCGTAGAGCTTCCCGCTGTACAGCTCGGCCTGGTTGCGGCGCACCCGGAGGAGCCGGGCGTCCAAGTCGACATCCCGCCGGCGGAGCGCGGCCAGCTCGCCGAACCGCAGCGTGGTGAACGCGGTGACCAGGACCAGGGCGCGCCACCGGGGCGTGATGGCGTCAGCCGCAGCGAAGACCTCGGCCACCGAGAGAACCGGCCGCTCGGGCACGTCGTACGTGTCGGCGCCCTTGATCCGGCACGGGTTGCGCTTGATCAGCTCGTCGTCGATGGCCGTATTCATGATGGCCCTCAGCATCTGGTAGGCCTTGACCACGGTCGGCTCGCCGACACCGGACTCCAACAGATGGGTCCGCCAGGTTCGCACCCGCTGCGGGGTGATCTGCACGATGAGCCTCGGGCCCAGGGTGGGCATGATGTGCAGCCGGAGCGCCGTCTCGTACCGCTCCCGGGTGGTCTCCTCCAGCTTGCGTTCCTTGAGCCACCGGGTCGCGTACTCGCCGAAGTTCACGTTCCCGGCGTCCGGGTCGGTCCACTTGTCGCGCGAGATGTCGGCTTCGAGCTGGCTCAGCCTCACCTCGGCGTCGGTCTTGGTGGTGTACGTCTTCTCGTCGGGCCTCAGTTCTCCGGTCAGCGGGTCGCGGTAGCGGACCTGCCAGCGACCGGAGGGGAGCTGGCGGACGGAGCCGAAGCGGCGGCGGCTGTTCTTCTTGCTGGCCATCAGGCGGCGTTCCTGTTCGTGGTCGTGCGGCGGACGGGGATGGGCTGGACGGTGTTCGCGGCGATGAACTCCGCGATGGCGGGCTCCGGGATGCGGACGTGGCGTCCGACCTTGACGAAGGTGATCCGGCGTTCCTCGATCAGCCGGCGGGGGAAGCGCTCGCCGCTGGTTTCCCAAGTGCCGAGGATCTCGGCGACCTCTCGAACGGTCAGCAGGCGGACCAGAGGGGGCTTCAGCCGGTCAGCCGGATCAGCGAGGGACGGTCGGCGGTTCTTGGGCGCGGTGGTGGCCAAGAGGGGTCCTTCCCAGAGCTAGGCAGGGGGTGGAAAGGGTGGAAAGGGGTGCTAAGCCCGGTGACCTGGGCTTTTGTGGAGAGGGGAGGGGGTGGAAAGGGGGTGGAAAGGGGGGTGGAAAGGGTCCGGCGTCCGGCCGGACTGGGAGGGGCGGGGGGCTTTCCACCCCTTTCCACCCCCCTTTTCACCCCTTCCGCGCCTCGCGTTTTCGCAGGTGGGAGGGCTTAGCACCCCTTTCCACCCTTTCCACCCCTCAGGTCGTGGGTGGGGCGTAGAGCAGGACGGTCGCGTGGCGGCCGGATCCGGGGACCTGGGCGCTGCCGTAGCCCTCGATCTGGAGCAGGGCGGCGACCAGGCGGTCTCGTTCGTCCTTGCTGGACTTCTTGAAGAGCCGGTAGACCTCGTCACCGGTCAGGCCACGGGCCCCGGCGGCGCGGACAGCGCCAGCGAGCTTGTCGAGCTTGCGGTCGCCGGTGGTGTGCTCGGCCATGCCGAGGACGTGCGCGGCGGACGACCGGGAGTAGTTCACGAGCGCGTGGGCGGCCCGCAGGTGGTCCTCCTCGATCTCGCGGCGGCGGTCGAGCAGGGCGTAAACCATGGCCAGGCGCAGGGTGTAGGGGGCGGCGCGGGCGGTGAACTCGGCGAGGGGGCCGTCTCCGTCCTCGTCCCCGCACAGCGCCGGGTAGATGTCCTCGCGCCAGAGCTTGCGGGCAGGTTCGGCGAGGGTGACCTCTCCGGCCTGCCGGGCGTCGGCGAGGGCGGCCCGCCAGGAGGAGGCGAGACTGTCCACAAGCTGTGGATCGGCGCCGCGCGACTCCGCCAGGATGAGGTTGCGGTGGACGAAGACTGGCAGGTAGCGGTTGTAGGTGCCGCCGGCCATCTCGGAGTCCTGCATCTTGGCTCGCAGTTCGCGGGGGCTGATGTGGCCGATGATGGCGATGTGCGGGGCGGTGGCCTTGAGCGCTTCGCGGTTCATGACGCCGAGGTCTTCGCCGTTCCAGGCCTGGCGCAGGACGCCGCCGAGGGAGGAGCCCTCGCGGCGGGCGCGGGCCATGGTGATGCCGTACTCGGACTCCACGATCCAGCGGCGCTTGTCGATGTGGCCGGGGTCGTCCTTCTTGGTCGGGTCGCCGTCGCGCACGGCTTCGATCAGACCTTCGCCGGAGGACAGGCCGGACAGGCAGTTGTCCTTGGCGAAGCCGGGGGCGGCGGCGGACAGGATGAGGCGGGCGGTGTTGGTGGCGGCGCCCTTGCGGCCGGCGGCGGTCGCGCCGATCGTCAGGCCCCAGATCAGGGCGGGGTGGCGGTCGTTGCCGATGCGCAGGTGCGGGCAGGAGTCGGCCCTGCCCGCGCCGCTGGGGCCGAGCAGGGCCCCGGCGCCGGAGAGCAGGTTGACCAGCACGCCGACCGGGTCGGCCTCCGTGGTCGGGTCCAGTTCCCGAACGGTGTGACCGGCCAGGCCCTGGAACACGGCCATGTCCGGGACCGGCCCAGGGCGGGTGGGCCGCTCCAGACCGTCGACGTCGTCGTAGAACGGGTTCTTCGCCGTCGTCTGACGGGGTTCGGCGGTCATGAGGTCGGGGGCGGTCACTCGGCCTCCTGCCTGTTCCGGTCCCCGCCGGAGAAGCGCTTCTCCTTGGGGGGCGAGGGGTGACGGTTGCTCACGCGGCCCGCCCGATGCCGCCGGCGCCCCGGGCCAGGCCCTTGGCGATGGTGCGGCGGCACTCCGCCTCACCCAGTCCGCACGCCTGCCCGGCAGTGAGCAGGGCGTCCGTGGCGTCACGCTCGGGGAGGGTTCCGGCGGCGACCAGACGGCCGAGCGCGGCGGAGGAGGCGAACAGGGTGTGGTTCCTGACGCCCTCTCCGGCGGCGGCGACCTTCTCGCTCTCGCCGCGTACGGCGGCCTGCACGTAGGCCTGGAGGCGTCCGATCCGGGCCCGTACGGCGGCGGTGTCCAGCTTGGCGACCGGTGGCGCCTTGGGCGTGAGCAGGGTTGCGAGCCAGGCGGGCAGCGGGATCGGCGGCACGTCGAGGGCGGTCGTGTAGGGGCGTCCGGCGACGGTGCTGCCGGCGGCGACGACGTAGCCGCCGTGGGCGCGGGTGTCGACCTTCCAGCCGAGCCCGTGCCCCTTGTCGCCGGTCGTGTTGCGCAGGACGATCCCGGCCGGAGCGGTGAAGTACAGGTGGGTGCCGCCCCGGCCGGTGCGCACGGTGAACGTGTCGTAGTGGACGGGCTGTCCGTGCTCCTCGCACAGGGCGGCGAACACGTCGTGCCCGTCGGTGATGCCCCGTCCGGCCCACCGTGCGGGCGGGAGGTCGCCGGGGTGCTTGGGGGTGTCGAGGTCGACCACGACCAGTCCGGAGGGGCCGCAGGCCAGTCCGATGTTGTAGGGGCCGTGGGTCCAGGCCCGGCGAATGACGTCCGGGTCGGTGGTGGCCCGGCGCTCCCATCCGAGGTGGCCGGGGGTGCAGGGGCCGGTGCGCGGGCAGCGCTCCTCGCTGTGCAGGGCGGGGTGCTTGGCGTTCGGGGCGAGCGGGAAGACGTGCCAGCCGTGGCCGGCGGCGGTCAGCGGGGCGGCGAGCGGGTCCGGGGACGGCCGATCGGTCATGCGGGGTCCTCTCGGGTACGGCGGGCCAGGACCCGGGAGCGCGGGCCCTGGCCCGTGAGGGGTCAGAGGTCGAAGAGGGCGTCCGGCTCGGCGGCCGGGGCGGCGGCCTGCCGCACGTTGGCAGCGGTGCGGTGGGTGGCGTCGTGGCAGTGCGCACACCAGGCGGCCAGTTCGCGCTTGGGCAGGGCGGCGGCCTGGTGCGCGGGCAGGAGCAGGGCGGACGGCTCGGCCGGAGCGGCGAGCAGGCGGACCCAGCTGCGGCCGTGCCGGGTCTGGTAGGTGCCGTGGACGGCGGGGCAGCGTCCGCCGTCCTTGTCGTGCGTGGTGCCGCAGGTGCCACGGCACTGGCAGCGCCCGGCTGCGGCGGCGATGACGGCCCGCCACAGTCCCGCCTCAGCGAGGGGCGGCACGCGCCCGCTCACGCGGCGGCGGCTTCGGTGAAGCAGCCGCAGCCGCCCCAGTCGTCAAAGTCGAGGCGGGGCTGGTCTTCGTGGTCCTGCTCGGCGCGACGGCGGAGTTCGGCGAGTGTCAGGGGCTTGGTTGTGCCTCCGGTGCGGTCCCGCAGGATCGTCACGTCCTTGCCGAGCTTGGTGCGCATGCGCTGCTCGTGGGCCTCGGCGCGGGCGTAGCGGTCGGGGAAGACCTCCAGGAGCCGGAGCCACTGGGCCTGGCCGCCCTTGACGCAGGCGCCGCCGCAGTTGTTGTGCTCGAAGCCGAGCCGGTAGAGGCGGGGCCGGCGGATGCCGAGCGCCTCCACTTCGGCGAGGAGGTCGCGCTTGTCGGCGTAGGGCGGCCGGGTGAGTGGGGCCTCGACGGTCCAGGGGGCCCAGCCGGTGGTGATGGCGGGGAGGCGGTGGGTTTCGGTCCAGTCGATGCCGACGTAGAGCACGGTGTCGGCCGGATCGGTGTTCGCGGTCAGCCAGGCGCGGCAAGGGTCCTGCTTGAGGGCGTGGGAGCACTGAGCGATGCGGGTGTTGCCGAGCCAGCTGGCGTCCTCGAACACCTGCCAGGGGTCGCGTTCCCGGGGGTCGGTGACCGTGGTGATCGGGAGGCCGAGTTGCTGGCTGGCCTCGGTGTTGAAGCGGTGGAGGTCGACGTCTTCGGCCTGGGTGTCGGCGAACAACAGCGTCGTGCTGGCCGTGCCGTGCAGAGCGATGACGTGGCGAGCGGTGGCCCAGCTGGTGATGCCGCCGGACCACATGACTACGTGGTGGGACCTCTGTCGCTCCGGCAGCCAGTCGGCGGCCGGTCGGGCTGCGAGCGTGGGTGTGACCTGGTCGGAGTTGGGCATGCTTGGTCCCATCTCTGATTGGGATGCACGGCCCCGCGGTAACCGGCTCTCTGCCAAGATCAGGCGGTTGTCGTGGGGCTTCGTGCTGTTCGGGAGCGGCCTGTCCGGTCCCCCGCATCACCCGGGCCCCGTCGCTGGCTGCGGCGGGGCCCGGGTGGCACGGTCGGTCGGGCAGGACGTCAGGCCTGGTTGGGCTGTCCGGAGGTGGGGAGGGGCAGGCCGTACTCGCCGGCGGCGTTCAGGTTGCGGACCAGGTCGCCCTTCTTGGTGAGTCGGCTGAGGGTGTTCTCGACGGTCTTGGGTTTGACGCCGGTCATGTCGGTGATCTGGTCGAGGTGGAGGTACATGACCTCGGCACCCATCGGGTCGCGGCGCTCGTCCAGGACGGCGAGGATCTTCTCCTCGGCGGTGGGTTCCTTGACCAGGGACGGGGCGGCGGAGGCGGGCATCCACCCCGAACCGCCGTCGGCGGTCTGGTCGGCGGCGGGGCCGACGGGGGTGGCGGCGATGGTGTCGCGGTCGCCCCAGTCGGGGAAGTCCGCCGGGACCGCGATGCGGGCGGGGTCGAAGAGCCCGGCGGCGGATTCGAGGATCCAGGCGCGCATCATCTCGGCGCGCCCGCCGGATCCGACGACGTAGCCGACGCCGAAGGTGCGGCGGGGGTCGTCCTCGGGGATGGTCGGGTCGTAGATGAGGGTCTCGTCGTCGCCCTGCCAGTAGGCGGGGATCTGGGAGGGGTCGATGCCGTCGAACGCCCTGGGGAGGTCGACGCGGTCGGCCTGAGCGCTGTCGGAGCGCAGGAGGACGAGCGCTCCGCCGTGGAAGATGTTGTCGCGGATGCTGGTGTCGGAGCCCATCTGGTTGAGGTTCATGATCTGTCCGCACAGCACGACGGGCATGCCCATCGAACGGCCCTGGGCGGCGAGGGTGGAGATGATCCAGGCGGCCTCGGCTCGGTAGGGGGACTTGTCGCCGAGGAGCTGGACCATCTCGTCCAGGATCGTGACGACGTAGGGCCGCTCCGGGGTGGCGACGAAGTTCTTGGCCCTCAGCTCCTGACTCTCGGCGACCCGGTGACGGAAGACCGCGTAGGCCACGCGCAGGGCGCCGATCGCCCCCTCGGGGCCGCAGCCGGCGTAGGCGGCCATGTCCTCGACGTCCGGGTTGGAGCTGCCCTTGGGGTCGGCGTAGATCATCGCCACGTTGTTGACGTGGTAGCTCAGCCCGATGATCTGGAGGACACCGCCCTTGCCGGAGCCGGTGACGCCCACGACGATGACGTGCCGGGCTCCGCCCTCGGGGTCGTAGAGCTGGATGCGGGAGGGCTTGCCGCTCACCCCGGTGCCGAGCTGGATGTAGCCGTTCTTGTTGGCGGCCAGGGCCTCGGGGCCGGGCAGGGGGCAGCCGTCCTCCAGCGGGGAGCGGTCCATCATGCGGAAGATGGCCTTGCGGGGGTTGGTGGTGCGCTCGACGGAGACCAACAGCGGGGTCGTGCGCAGGGCCCCGGCGATCGTGTAGAGGTCGGGGACGGTGAGGGCGTCGGTGTCCTCGTCCGCCATGACCCACGCCGCCACACCGCCCGTGGCGGGGTCCGGGGTGATGTCTTCGAGGTGGGTGCCCTGCATGCAGCCGCCCCGGCGGGCGACCCGCTTCAGCCACAGGGCTTCCAGCTCGCTGTACTGGGGACCGTCCTGCTCGGCGGGGGCGACCAGGCGCACGTGGATGCGCTTGGAGCTGTCGTGGGGGCCTTCGGTGATGTCGACCCAGGCGGCGGGGACGCGGTAGACGCCGGAGACGGTGCCCGGGGTGACGGTGACCGGCCGGCCGGGGTCGGCCTCGATGACGCCCTCCCACTCCTCGGCGCCGTGGCCGGTGAGGGTGAGGTGCTGCCCGGGGCACGCGCCGTACTCGCCGCTGATGTGGGCGAGCCACAGCTGCAGCACCTTGGCGACTGCGGGCGGCAGCGTGGGTTCGGCCGGCGCCGCCGGGGCGGCTGAAGCCTTGGACTTGGGCTTGCTGCTGCCGAGGACGCGGCGCAGGGAGAACGCGACCAGGCCGACCGTGCCCCACCAGGCGGTGGAGACCATACCCGCGAGGGAGGGCATCGTCATCCATCCGGCCAGCAGGGCGTCGATGCCGGGAAGGCCCTGCACGGTGGCGGTCGCCGCAGCGGTCGCGGTGGCGACGGCGGATAGGGCGAACGGGCGGCGGTGGGCGCGCAGGACGTCGCCGCCGGGGACGTCGTCCAGCAGCCGGTCGGACAGCAGCCCGGTCGCGTTCGCCCCGGCGACCAGGACCGGGGCGGCCAGGAACGTGGCGACGGTGCCGGCGGCCTGCGGGTCGAGGAACGGCGTCACACCGGCCGCCAGCAGCGGGGCGGCGACCTGGGCGACGGCGAACCGCTTCTCGGTGGCGGGGTTGGGAGCCTCGGTGGCGTGGGCGGTCTGAGGGGTGGTCATCTCGTCTACTCCTGGGTGTACCACTGACGGTCGGCCATGGGGACGCGGGAGGAGTCGACGGCCTGCTGGATGCCGTCGTGGTCGGTGTGGGCCTGCTGCTCGGCGGCGGCGGCGTCGCGCCCGGCCTCCTCGGCCGAGGTCGCGTAGGCGATCGCGTCGTCGGACAGGCCCTGCATGATCCGGGCGACCTCGTGGGTCTCGGCGACGGTGGCGGCGTCGACCTTGAGGGTGGCGATCTGCTCGGCGATTCGCCCGGTCTCCTTGGCTGCGTTGTCCTGGGCGGTGGCCAGGGCCCGGAACGCGGTGGTGTCGCGTCGAAGTTCGCGCGACAGCTCCCGTACCTGGCGCACCAGGTCGCGGTAGGTCAGATCGGTTGCCATGTCAGCTCCCCTGCTGGTCTCGGTAGAACTGCCGCTCGGCGGGCGACGTGAGCGGGCTGTCGAGGACCGCCCGGAAGATCGGGCCGTGGCGGGTCTCGGCGTTGGCGGCCAGCACCGCGACGGCTTCCGCGCCACGGGCGGCGGAGTGTTGGGCGCTCGCGGCGTCGCTGCTCAGGGCCTCGGCGCGTTCGGCGAGCCGACGCAGCCGGTTGACCAGCGCGACGCCGCCCTTGACGGTCACGGCGTCCTCGGCGAGCCTCTGGGCGCGCTCGGCGTGCTTGCGCGCGTGATCGGTGGCGGTCTTGCTGTCCTCGGCGATCTGCGTCAGAACGGTCTGCTTCTCGGCGAGGCGGGCCTCGAACTGTCGCAGCGTGCGGACCTCGCCGCGGCTCATGGTGTGCTGGCGGCCCTGGCCGGGACCGGCCGTGAACGTCACGGCGTCCTTGCCTGCGGAGACATCCCGCACCGCCTCCACCGGGTGCTTCTCAGCCCGGTACGGCCGGGACGGGACGTTCGGGCGGTACGGCGCGGGCGCCGTGGCCGGACCGGACCCGGCGGCCTCTGCGGCGGGAGCGGGTGGCTTCTTCGCCATGTCGGCGGTCGAGCCGTGGACCGGCTCCATCCCGGGGGCCTCCTTGCGGGGCCCGGGGGTCTTCGGATGGGGCATGGGCTTCTTCCTCTCGGGCTCGGTCGCGGCGTCCGCGCCGGCCGGGGCCTTGGCGGGCGCTGCCGGCGGCACGACGGCCTCCTGCCCGTCGGCAACGGCCACGGGCACCGCCGGGGGCGGGGTCTTCTCGGGGGCCGGGGGCTTCGCTTCCTTGCCCGGCCCGTCGGACTTGGCCAGGCCGTCGGGCTTGGGCGGGCTGGGCGGGCTGGGCTTCGCCTCCGGCTTCTCACCCCGGGCCTGGTCCTCGAAGACCTTCGCGCCGTCGAACTTGGTGTCCAGCCCCTTGTTCTCGCCCTTGGCGGTGGTACCGGGCTTCGGGGTGTCGGCCGGTTTCGGGTCAGGCTTGTTGGGCTTCTTGCCGCTCGTGGCGCCCGGCTCGGCGCCGGGGGTCTTGGCCGCGCGGTCCGGCTTCCCGGCGCCGCTTTCGTCGGGCTTCGGGGTGTCGGGGTCCTTCGGGGCGTTCCTGCTCTTGCCCTTGCCGGCCGGGGGTTCAGGCTTCGCACTGTCCGTGTCGGCGGCCTTGGCGGGGGCGGTGGTGTCCTTCGAGGTGCTGGTCTTCGCGGACCGGGTGTCGCGGTGGTTCTTGTCGTCGTCGCTGGTCTTGGTCGAGGTGTCGCTCTTGGCGGCCTTGGCGTCGGACTTGGTGTCGGCCGTCTTGGTGTCGGCGGCGGACTTGGTGTCGCGGTTGGTCTTGGACGCGTTGGAGGTGTCGGCCTTCGTGTTCTTCGTGTCGGCCGTCTTGGCGTCGGTGTCGGCCTTGGTGCGGTGGTCGCGGTTGGCGTGGTTCTTCGCGTCGTTGGTGTCGGTCTTCTTGACGTCGCGCTGGTCGCGGCCCTGGTGCTGGTGCTGGCTGGTCTTGTTGTTCAGATCGGCCGTCTTGGCGTCGCGCTGGGAACGGTGCTGGGCGGCGTGCTCGTTCTTGGCCAGCCGGTCGGACTTGTTGGTGTTGGTGGTGGTGGCCGAGTTCCCGGAGACGAGGGTCTCCTTGACGTCGTGGTTGCGCTTGATGCTGGTCGTGGTGCCGGTGCGGCGCCACCGCTCGGCCAGTGCCCGCACAAGGGCCGAGAGCGCACCCTCGCGCCCTCCGTCGGGGCCGGGCCCGCTGTCCCCGTCCTTGCTCTCGGCGCGGTTCTTGCCGGCGGGGTCGGTGGGGGTTTCGGGGGTCTGGGCCAGGGCCGTGGTGGTGCCGAGCGGCTCGGCGGGACGGGCCGGGCGGACGGGCGCGAGGATCTGGGCGAGCGTGCTCGGCGCGGCGGGGGCGGCGGCGCCTGGCCCCGTGGCGCCCCCCTCCGGAGAAGCCTCGGCGGGGGCCACGATGGGCGGTTCGGTCGGGTGCGGCGGGGGGAGCGGGGCGCCGGGAGCGGCGGGTGCGGTCATCGCGATTCCTCACTCTCTGCGATCTCCCACCCACCCCCCACCCAGCGAGAAAACGTCCTCCCGCGCCTCTGAGCGGGCGGGGGGAGCGCTTCTCCGGATGGGGGGTGGGTGGGGGGAGATCACAATCGGTTACGGGCGGGAGAACTTCCGCTTCACCCAGCCGACGGCCACGGCCGTCCCGGCGACGCCGAGAACGACCAGACCGACGCCCGGGGTCGAGTCGTTGCCGTCCCCGTCGGAGGCGACGGTGCGGGAGGTGTTGACCATCCCGGGCGCGTCCACGGCGGGGTAGGCCTTGCCGCACTCGGAGACGGCGTTGTACGCGTTGCCGGCCTTGGCGACGCACGCCTGAACCGCCTCCCGGCGGGCCTTCTGGGCCGGGGTCTCCTCCTGGCCGGTCTTCGCGAGATCGGCGGCCTGCTTCTGCTTCTCCAGCTCCAGCTTCGAGCTGTCCAGGGCGATCTGGGCCTTGCGGACTTCGGCGTCGGCCTGGGCCGAGGCGTAGTTCGAGTAGGCGACCATTCCGGCGGCGGCCAGCACGACCGCGCTGGCGCCGATGCCGGCCAGGACGCGGGGGGACAGCCGTGCGTTCGGGGCGTAGGCGCCGTGCAGCGGCGGGGTCTTCCAGGACGGCACGCTGGTGATGTCGTAGGCGGGGTCGTTGTAGACCGAATCACGGTCGGCCACGGTCGTGCTCCTCTTCGTGAACCAGGTGGGGAAGGTGGGGAGTTGGGGGTCAGAGCCGGTAGGGCTCCAGCGAGAAGAACAGGACGGACGCGCCGCCGAGCTGGGGCTCGCGCTGCTCCAGCCACTCCCGGATGCCGACGTAGGCGCGCTCGCGGGTGCTCCCGGGCGGGAGGGTGGAGCTGCCGGTGCGCGTCGCGATGGCGAAGCCGTGGTGCACCGGGTACTGCAGGGTGATCAGCCAGAAGTGGGTGGGCTCGGCGGCCGACGTGGCGGTGTCGGACAGGGGCATGGCGGTTCCCCTTCGGGTTCAGGCCGCGAGGGCGGTGTGGCCGGCGCAGGTCAGGCAGGTGCCGAGGTGCGCGGGGAGCACGTAGCCGGCGTCCCGTCGGCAGGTGGGGCAGGTGCGGCGCGCCCGGTTGGCCTTGGCCAGGGCGGCGGCCTTCGCGGGGGTCATCGGCCGCACGGGCTTGGCCCGGTCGAGGCGGTAGAGGTAGGCGACCCGGGCGCCGGTCTTGCTGCGGCGGGAGCGCCACATGATCTGAGCGGCGACGTCCTGCCCGCCGGGGCGCAGGCCCTTGGCGCGGAGCTGCCGGCGGGTGAAGTACCCGGCCGGGGCCATGCGCCACGGGTAGGTGGGCGTACCGCCGTGACGGGCCCCGTCGGG
Organism: Kitasatospora sp. NPDC004669; assembly: GCF_040609455.1. Lineage (NCBI taxonomy): Bacteria > Bacillati > Actinomycetota > Actinomycetes > Kitasatosporales > Streptomycetaceae > Kitasatospora > Kitasatospora sp. NPDC004669. The sequence goes on along the minus strand of NZ_JBEXKB010000006.1, from coordinate 115,028 downwards.
GTCCCAGTGGCGCGGGCGGCTCACCGCTCGTCGCCCGTGGCGGCCTCAGGAAGGTTGAAGTAGCCGACCAGCGTGAGCGGCGTGCCGGCGTAGGTGGTGGTGACGCTGAGCCAGGCGAAGCAGCCGGTCGTGTCGAGGTCGACTTCGGCCGGGTCGAGGCCGAGGGCCTGGCGCCACTGCTCGAAGTCGGCGAGGGCGGCGTCGCGGTGGAAGCCGAGGGTCATGCCCTCGGTGAGCGTCAGGTTGCCCGAGGCGTCGCGCTCGCCAGTGACGACACGCTCGCTGGTGATCCTCGACGCGGGCAGGTCGGGGTGGGCGGTGAAGAGCGCGAGCAGGGCGCCGGTCGCGTTGATCTGGGCGCCGGCCATGGTGGTGTCGGTGGTGGTGGTCACGACGCCTGCCCTTCGCTGAGGAGGGCGCCGATCAGCTCGGGCCGGTTGGTGGCGCCGAGCGAACGCCCGGCGAGGGTGAACAGGTGCCACCAGCGGACGGTGCCGTCGTCGTTGCTGGTCTGGGCGCACATGTAGCCGTGGAGCGGGAAGACGTCCACGACGCGGGTCTGCTCGAACTCCGGCGAAGCCGCCGGGATGTGGTCGGTGCTCATAGCGGGTTCTCCCGGTTCTCAGGCGGCGGCCGGCGCGTCGTCGGCGCCGTACTGCTCGTTGAAGCGCTTGTAGAGGCGGCTGACATAGGCCGGGGAGCGGGTGGAGCGGCGGGCGGCCTCGCGCTGGGCGACGTCGTCGCGCCAGCACTGTTCGATCACGCGGGCGGCTTCGACCTCGTCCAGCCGGACGGCGGCCGGCTCCTCCCGGTCGTCGTCCGGCGGGTCGGTGCTCGTCTCGTTGGTGTTGGCGTTCACCTCGTCGCCGGCGGTGAACGCCTCGGGCTTCGGGGTGTTCACCGGGCGCGGTCCGGCCGGGTACACCGGGCCGTCGATCACGTCGTCGGCGGCGCCCGGGGGCGGGTCAGCGGGAGCCTCGGCGGTGTCGGCCGGGGCGGGGTGAACGGGGGTGGGCGCCGGGTGAACGGGCTCGGTGTTCACCGTCTCCGCCGGACCCGCCGGAAGCGTCTCCCGGATCTCCGTGCCGAGGCTGGGCGAGAGGGTTGCGGCGGGCTGCGGGGCGGGGGTGAACGGGGTCTGCGGGAGGGTGAACAGCGGGGTGTTCACCACCTGCCGGGCGGCCTGCGGGACCGTGGCCGGGCGGGTGCGGAGCGGCGGTTGGGGCCGCTTCGCGAGGCTGCGGGCGAGGGCCCGGCGGTAGGCGGGTCCGGCCTCGGCGACGAGCAGCAGCAACAAGGGCGGGATCAAGTGGATCACCACGCCGACCAGGTCCTTTGTCAGCGCGGCGGCTCCGATGTTGAGCCACACGGTGGCCAGGCCGGTGACCCACCGGAAGAGGGCCGGCCAGCGTCCGGCGCTCACCCCGAAGCGGGCCAGCGTGCTGTCGGCCTGGAGGCTCAGGATGAAGCACCCGTCACCGGCGACCGCCATCACGGGGCCGGTGCCGTAGCCGGGTGAATGGGCGTCGATGAACGGGGCGGCGGTGGACATGCTCACCGCGACCACCGCCCCCGTCAGCACCCACGTGCCGGTGCTGATCACGAGCGACGTACGGCGGATCTGGGCCGGGGTCGGCACCTCGGTGAGCACCGGGTGAACACCCCCGCCGGAGCGGTGAACGTTCACCCGACACCCCCGGCGGCGCGCCGTTCACGGAGGGCGGCTCGCGAGCGGCGCTTGTACAGCGCGGTGCGCTCGGCGGGGGTCAGCCCGCCGGCGATGCCGTGCTTCTCGTAGCGCTCCATCGCGAGTTCCAGGCACATCGTGCGGACCGGGCATCCGGCGCAGATCATCTTGGCGCGGCGCTCGGCCCACTCGGCGGCCTCGGCCCCGATCTCCTCGGGGTCGGGGTAGAACAGCTCGGTGTCGACGCCGGCGCAGGCCGCGCCGCGCAGGTCGCTGTCCCCGTCCGGGCGGTACTCGGCGAGCACGGTGGCCGTCGGGCGTGCGGTCCGATGCGGAGTCCGGGTCGCACTGGTGGTCAGAGTGCGGGGCTGGGCCATCACGCGGCCGCCTTCCAGGTCAGCACCCGGCGACGCTCGGCCGTGCGCATCAGCGCGGACGCGAACCGGGCCGCCGGCCCGTCCAGGTCCCTCAGGACCGCCCGGGCGACGTCGAGCCGGACGATCAGGTCTTCGGCGGAGGTGTCGGCGGTGCCGTCGAACAGCTCGGTGTCGACGCCGAAGCCGAAGTCGGCGCCGGTCCCGAAGGCGAGTTCCGCGAACTCCTCGGGCGTCGCGGCCTCCTGGCCTGCAACAATCAGTTTCATGGGTTCACCTCGTCCAGTTGGGGGTGAGCCCGCAGGGCCGCCGCGCACCCGGCCAAGGACAGCGCGGCGGCCCGACTCATGCGGGCCCAGCTACTCGGTGCATCACGAGCAGCCATGACCCCCGACCCGCCACAGGCGGCACGGATCGGGGACCAAAGACACTCGTTCGTTCATCAGCACACTGTTGAGTTCTCAAAGAACGGCGCGTCATCGGCAGTCCGTAGGGCGCGCGGCCAAGCCGCCTTCCCCCGACAACTGCCGGGCGCGTTTGTGCAGGTCAGAGAAGCGAGAAGCCCGCCCCTAGTGGTGCTTAGGGGGGCTTTCCGCCTTGCCTGATACCCAAGGTAGGCAGCCGTCGCCTATGCGTCAAGCCCCCCTCGCGATACCCTTGCTTCGCCCCCCTAGGCAGTGAAGGGATCACGATGCACGAGGAGCTTGAGCGGGTGGCCAACCTGGCTGTCCCGATCGAACGGGCCAAGGCGGCGATTGCCCTGATGGCGGACTACCAGAACCGGGTGGTCGAACTGTCCCGTGTCCGCCGGGAGGCCATCGAGGAGGCCTCGGCGTCGGGCATGTCGCAGGCCGAGATTGCTGCCCTGCTCGGCGTAAGCCGTGGGCGTGTCGGTCAGCTCGCGTCGGCCGGCCCCGCGCCGGAGCGCGCGTTCTTCGGCCTGGGACCGATGACCGTGGCGCTCGGCGGCAAGTACGAGGCGGGGAAGTCCCTGGACGAGAACCCGAGTGAGGTCGTGACCAGGGAAGACCTGAACAACTACGAGCACCTGCGGAAGCTGTTCGCGGGCCTCAAGCTCGACTCCGAGTACGAGGTCATCCCGCCATCCGGCATCGTGAACCTCAACCGCGAACACCTGGTCGTCATCTGCGGGCCGCGACTGTCGCCGATCGTGGCCCAGGTGCTCGAAGGTGACGACAACCTGCGGTTCCGCAAGGACACGGCCTGGCACCTGGTGGACCTGCGCACCGAAACCGAGTACCGGTCCCCGCTCGACGTGGACGGTACGGCCGGAGACATCGGCTACCTCGCTCGGCTTCCCCGCCTCGATGGCAAGGGGACGTTCCTCTACATCGCGGGCATTCACGCGATCGGCGCGAACGGCGTCGTGCACTACCTGGAGAACCACCTGAGCGAGCTGTATCGGGAGGTTCGGACGAAGCGTTTCTCCACGCTCATCTCATGCCGTTACGACCCGAAGACTCTGGAAGTTCTGGAGAGCAGCAGGGTCACTCCGATCTACCGACACGAGGCCTGACAGATGCGCGTCTCTATCGCCACCGCTCCGGGCGGCGCGAACCCCAACGAAGACTGGGTGGCGGCCACACCCACGCTCGCCGTGGTCTTGGACGGCCTAAGCACGGCCGGACTCGATACCGGCTGTCGGCACGGCGTTCCGTGGTACGTCGCCCAGCTTGGCAGCCACCTGGTGGCCGCGCTGGCAGAGTCCGGCCGGCCACTGGCTGACGGGCTGGCTCAGGCCCTCGACCAGGTTGCCGCGCTCCATCCCGGGTGCGATCTCGGCAACCCCGGCACGCCATCGGCAACGGTCTCGGTTCTGCGGGCCGGGGCCGACAGCTTCGACTACCTGGTTCTCGCCGACTCGCCGATCGTCTTCGAGCGGGCTGACGACTACCAGGTGGTCACCGACCTGCGGGTGGATACCGTGGTGCCCGAACTCCGCGCCGAGACGGAACGCTTCGCCACCGGGACGCCCGAGCACGCCGAGAGCGTCCGCCGGATGGTCGAGGCCCAGCGGCTCACCCGGAACACGCCGGACGGCTACTGGGTGGCCGCCTCCACGAGCGAAGCTGCACACCATGCGCTCGCGGGCACGGTGCCGCTGGCCGGGGTCCGGGCGGCGGCCGTCCTGTCTGATGGCACCTCACGACTCGTCACTGAGTACCGCGCCGCATCGTGGGCAGACGCCTTCGCAATGCTCCGGGAAGCCGGCGCTGACGGCCTTATCTCGTCGGTCCGGAAGGTCGAGGCCACGGACCCGAACGGCCTTCGCTGGCCGCGCTTCAAGTCGGGTGACGATGCGACCGTCGCGTTCTGTCAGCTGCCGTAGCTGGGGAACGCCGCTCGTGCCACAGCCGTGCCAGGACGGGCGGGGAATCACGGGGAATTACGGGCGACGACGGTAAGGCTGGGGGTGGAGCCCCAGCACCGCTTCAGCGCAGGTCAGGGCACGTGAGCGACAACTGTGCTCCTAAAGCCGGTGTCGCAGGTTCGATTCCTGTCTGGGGCACAGCACGGCACCGCAACTCACAGGCCCCCCGTCCGACCTCGGACGGGGGGCCTGCGGCGTTGCTCCGGGAGCTGTCAGCGGACGGGCTCGTCCGGGTGGTCGGCGGGGGCGTCCAGCTCGGCGTCCTCGGCGCGCGACGCCCGGACGTAGGGCACGATGACCCGCTGAACCCGGGGCCGGGTACGCCAGTTGACCCGCCGTACGTCGCGGGCCAGGGCGCCCGGACGCCAGAGTTCGGTGGCGGCGGTCACGACGCCCAGTACGACGCCGGCGGCCAGCCAGCCCGCCACCACGTCGGTGGGCCAGTGCACCCCGAGGGCGACCCGGGTCCAGCCGATCGTGAGCACCGTGCCCGCGGCCACCGCACAGGCGGCGGTCCGGCCGCGGCGGTGCACCCGGTACCAGACCAGGCCGACCAGGACGGCACAGGTGATCGCCGAGGCCATGGCGTGCCCGGAGGGGAAGGCCGGGCCGTCGGCGTGCGTGACCGGGTCGCTGAAGACCGGCCGTCGACGGTCGACGGCCAGCTTCAGCGCCCACTGGGCGCCCCAGCCGAGAAGGGCCTGGGCGGCCACCCAGCCGGCCAGCACCCGGGCGCCGATCAACAGGAGCCAGACGGCTGCGACGCCGAGAAGTGCACGCATCGTGACGGGGCCGCCGATGTCGGAGAGGGTCTGCACCGCGGCGGTCCAGATCCGGTGTTCTCGTGCGTAGACGTGGAGTTCGCTGATCCAGTCCTGGTCGAACTCGTGCAGGGGGTGCCAGTGGCCCGTCACCAGCATCGCCAGGAGGCCGAACAGCGCGGCGCAACCCAGCGCGAGCGCGACGTCCCGAAGGAGACCGCGGTGACGCACGGCGACGGAGGTCGAGCTGTTGGTCAGGTGCATGTCTGACACCTTCCCAGTGCGTTGCGCCGTTCGGGAGCCGGAGTGATAGCGATTCGGCATCTTTTGTGGGGAGGACCTGCGGGCGCGGGGGCGTGAGCGCGGGCGGAAACCGGGGGTGCGCGGGAACGTGCGCGACCGTTCGCCTGTTCAACGGGTAGGCGGCGATTGCGTGCAGGGCTGGTGAAGAACGGTTCCGGGCGATCGCGCGAAGCGGGCGAATGCGGGCACGCGAGGTGCCCGGCCGATCACCGAGCGTCCAGAACCGGAGTGAAAACCGGCAGGATACTGCATCAAGGGGAAGAATCTGAGTGACTTGGGAATGTTGTCCGGATTCTGTTCGTTGGATCGTTACGTGTGAGCCCCCAGGGGCCCGCATTTCTTGCCCTCGCGGGCAGGCAGGCAGACCTCGGCAACACCAGCAAAGGGAGCAAGCATGGCCACCCGTGCCGTCGTTCGCGACAGGGCCGACCGGAGTCGCGCGGCCCGCCCGACCAACCTTGAGGCCGACCGCGACCTGGTCGGCATGTACCTCGACGAGATCGCCAGGACGCCCCTGCTCGATGCCGCCGAGGAGGTCGAGCTCTCGCTGCGGATCGAGGCCGGCGTGTACGCCCAGCACCTGCTGGACGAGGGCGAACTCCCGGGCGGCGTGACGCACGAGGAGCTGGAGGCGATAGCCGCGGACGCCGAGCGTGCCAAGGACGTCTTCATCCGCTCCAACCTCCGCCTGGTGGTCGCGGTGGCTCGCCGCTACCCGCGCAGCGGCCTTCCGCTGCTCGACCTCATCCAGGAGGGCAACGCCGGCCTGGTTCGCGCGGTGGAGAAGTTCGACTACGCCAAGGGTTTCAAGTTCTCCACCTATGCCACCTGGTGGATCCGCCAGGCGATCACCCGCTCCATCGCCGACCAGTCCCGCACCATCCGGCTGCCCGTCCACCTGGTCGAGGAGCTCGGCCGGATCCGGCGGGTGCAGCGCGAGAAGTCCAAGGAGCTGGGCCGCGAGCCCGAGCCGGCCGAGATCGCGGCCGAGCTGGACACCACCGAGGCCCGGATCAAGGACGTGCTGGACTGGGCGCGCGACCCGGTCAGCCTCAACATGTCCGTCGACGACGAGGGCGAGACCCAGTTCGGTGACCTGGTGGAGGACACCGGGGCGACGTCCCCCGAGGACGCCGTGATGGTCATGCTCCGCCGCGAGGAGCTGGACGACCTGATCGGGCGGCTGGACGACCGCACGGCCTCGATCATCCGCTCCCGCTACGGCATGGAGGACGGCCGCGAGCGCACCCTCACCGAGGTGGGCAAGCAGCACGGCCTCACCCGCGAGCGGATCCGCCAGATCGAGAAGCACGCGCTCGCCGAGCTGAAGAAGATCGCCGACCACGCGGGCTTCGAAGCCGCCTGACGGACCGGCCCCACCGGACGGGCCCTGATGCGGAGCGCTCCGCACCGGGGCCCGCGGTGTGTCACGGGGCTCATAGGCTGGAGGGACAGGACGGCCCGGGCGACCAGGGGAGTGGACAGGGTGAGCGAGCAGGAACAGGGCGGGCAGGAGCAGGTCCGCCAGGAGCAGGACGAGCAGCCGCAGCAGCGGTCGGCGGACCAGCGGCCGGCGGACCGGAAGACGCCCGCGGCCAAGGCCCGGCTGGTCTTCCGGGACCCGCTGGACCAGCAGTCCCGGGACGACACCGACACCGGCTGGGGCGAGCGCTCCGGGGCGGGGGAGAGCGGTGGACGGGGACTGGACTGGTACCTGAGCCAGCGTCCGCCGCACCACGGGGACTAGCCAGGGCCTGGCCGGCGGATCTTGCCGGGCCCGCCGACATCCGCCGGACAGGCCCTGGCTAGGGCTGCGCGACCACCGGGCCGCGACCACCGGGCCGCGACTAGCGGGCCGTGACCAGTGCGTCGCGGATCTCGGTCAGAAGTTGGACCTCCTTGGCCTCGGTCTCCGCCACCGTCTCGGCCGGGCTCTTGCGCTTGGCCGCCATCCGGTTCATCGGCATGATCGGGATGAAGTAGACGACGGCTGCCGTGATCAGGAACGAGGCAAGAACTGTAGGACCCCAGGTCCTTCGTCCCGAACACGCCGACGATCGGATTGATCACGCCCTTGACGAAGGCGTTGACGATGTTGGTGAAGGCCGCGCCGATGACCACGGCGACGGCGAGTTCGACGACGTTCCCACGCAGCAGGAATTCCTTGAAGCCTTTCAAGCCGCCTCTAACGACGAAGTCGTCACCGGGTTACGGGTGATCTTCCGGAAGCCCGGATTGACAACCCGTACGGCCCACCGCGCCCCCCGAGGGCGGCGGCAGCCCAGCCCGCGCGGGCCCGAGGGCGAGCGCCGCCACCACCGCGAGCAGCACCAGCGCGGGCACCCCGGCCCGCCGCCGGACGGCCCGGTGCAAGCGGTGCCACCCGCTGCAGCCGCGCCGGATCGGCGGGAAGCTCGGCACCTCCCGTCGGGGCGGCACGGTGGGCGCGGGCAGCGGGACGGACAGGCTCATGGTCGTCATCGACGTCACCTCCGGACTCGATCGGTCGGTCTCTGGTGACCCACACGATGCGTGCCCGTGGCGCCACCGGAAAGCCAGTTCCCACAGCCTGTGGATAAACCCGCCCCTGTGGACAACTTCGTACACCCGCGCGAGTTAGACCGATGTCCGCAAGCTGACGAAAGCCCGAACCCGGATGGCGAACCAGGCACGCCAAAGGCCCGCCGCCCCGCGTGAAGCGGGGCCGACGGGCCTATTCGAGAAGCTTTCGAGAGCTCCCGGACGCCGGTCCGGCGCGAAGCGCCGAGCGCCCGACGTCAGCTCGCGGCCGGAGCCGGGCTGCTGGACGAGCTCGACGAGCCGGAGGAGCTGGACGAACCCGACGAGGACGCCGAGGGTGACGCGGACGTCGAGGAGTCGGAGGGCGAACCGGCGCCCACCGAACTGCTGGAGGACGAGCGGCTGTCGGTCCGGTAGAAGCCCGAGCCCTTGAACACGACGCCCACGGCCGAGAAGACCTTGCGGAGCCGTCCCTGGCAGTCGGGGCACGTGGTCAGCGCCTCGTCGGTGAACTTCTGCACCGCCTCCAGGCCGTTGCCGCACTCGGTGCACTGGTACTGGTACGTGGGCACTTGTCTTCCTCCTGGCACTCTCGCCTGATGAGTGCTAACGATGGTCAATGATGCGGTATTCCGCTGGATCAGTCCAGCGACTCCGGTGTGAGATGAGCCGGTACCGAGTCACCGCCGACCGCGTTCAGCCCTTGGCCGCACCGACCAGCTGTGCCGCGCCACCGCGCTCGGCGGACGACGCCACCACGCGGCCCGCCCCGCCCGGCGCCACCATCAGGTGCCGCAACGACACCAGCGCGATCAGCCCCAGGCCGGCGCCGGCCAGCGGCACCAGGAACCCGGCGGAGGGCCCGTGGCTGTCGATCAGCCGCCCGGCCACCATCGAGCCGACCGCCAGGCCCAGACCGATGGCGCCGGTCAGCCAGGTGAACGCCTCGGTCTTGGCCCCGTCCTCGACCAGGGTCTCGACCAGGGTGTAGCCGCTGATCAGGGTCGGCGCGATGGCCAGACCGCAGACCAACCCGGCGACCGAGAGCGTGACCAGGTTGGGCATGGCCCACAGCGTCGAGCAGCCCACCACCAGCAGCGCGTAGCTGATGATCATCCGGTGCTGCACGGCGCGACGCCAGGCGATGACGCCGTACAGCACACCCGCCACCATCGAGCCGCCGGCGAAGATCCCGTACACGGTGCCGGCGGCACCGTGCTGGCCGACCGAGTCGGCGAAGGCGTTCACCGAGACCTGCATCCCGCCGAACACGGCCCCGACCCCGAGGATCACGCCGGCCAGCAGTCGGACGCCCGGCGAGGCCAGCGCGGAGGCGCGCCGCGCGCCGGGCTGCGGGGTGATCCGGGAGGGCGCGGTACGGCGCTGGGCGGCGAAGGCCAGGCCGCCGACGAAGGTCAGCGCGGCCTCCGTGATCAGAGCGGTCGCCGGGCTGACCGAGGTGGCGATCTTGGCGGCCAGGATCGGGCCGATCACGAAGGTGAACTCGTCCGTCACGGACTCGAAGGCGAACGCGGTGCTCACCTTGGCCGCGGTGGACGCGGACGCGCCGTCGGCGCCGATCGTGGCCACCCAGCGGGCTCGGACCATCGCGCCGATCTGCGGAACGCTCGCGCCGGCCGGCACGGCGGCCAGGAACAGGCTCCAGGCGGGCGCGTGGCCGAGCGCCAGCGCGATCAGCAGGCCGACCGCCGCCGCGTGCACCACGACGGTCGGGACGAGGACGGCGGCCTGGCCGTACCGGTCGGCGAGCCGCCCGGTCTGCGGGCCGATCAGGGCCTGGGCGACGGCGGCGATCGCCGTGACGGTGCCGGCGGTGCCGTAGGAGCCGTGGGTGTCCTTGACGAGCAGCAGGATGCCCATGCTGAGCATTGCGTAGGGCAGCCGCGCGATGAAGGCGGGGGCAAGGAACGTCCAGGCACCGGGCGTGCGCAGCAGCGCGCCGTACCCGACCTTGGCGGGTGCGGCGGTGGCGGTGTCCACAGTGCTGGCCGCGGTGTCCGGAGCGTTGTCCGCGGCGATGTCGACCGTTCGGCGGGCCGTCACGGTCGGTCCTTCCTGCTGCCTGGTAGCGCGGCAGGGCATGGGGTGGCCCCGACGGCGCCGAGAGTCGTCCTCTCGCGCGTCGACCGGGGTAGATACCGGGTCAGCCTGGCCTGATGGGCCGGGGGCCGGACCGCGGCCGCCGAGCGGTCGCGCCAACTCTGCGTCAGGCAGATGCTGGGGGTGGTCTAGCGGTAGTTATACGGCGTAGTCGAACCAGCATACAGTTACGCGCGTAGATTCCGCCAGGCCACCCAGTCCACGACCAGCCGGGCCGCGGGGAACGGGCCGCGGGGAACGGGCCCCCGGGGAAGGCTCGGGGCGCCGGACCCCGGGGCGCCGGGCCCCGGGGCGGCGGGCCCCGGGGCGGCGGGCTCAGCGACTGTCCAGCCACCCCGCCAGCTTGCCGCCCTTGTCGACGGCCCGCAGCCGCCGTTCGGCGGCCTCGCCGACCTCGTCCGTGGTGACCACCAGCAGCTCGTCCCCGCCGCGCAGCATCGTGGCCTTGTCCGGTACGAAGGAGTTGCCCTCGCGCACGACCAGGGTGACCGCCGCCCCCTTGGGCAGCCGCAGCTCGCTGATCTCCACGCCGGACATCCGCGAGGTCGGCGACAGCGTGACCGACAGCAGGTGCCCGTGCAGCTTCTCCAGCGGCGCGGACTCGATGCCGAGGTCCTGGCCCATCGCGCCCTCGCCGATCCGCAGCCGCTTGGCCACCCAGGGCAGGGTCGGCCCCTGGAGCAGGGTGAAGACGACGACCAGGATGAAGACGATGTTGAACACGTCCTGGGCCTCGTGTGCGCCGGAGACCACCGGGATGGTGGCCAGCACGATGGGCACCGCCCCGCGCAGCCCGGCCCAGCTCAGCAGCGCCTGCTCGCGGGCGGGCACCTTGAACGGGGTCATGGAGAGCACCACCGACAGCGGTCGGGCCAGGAAGACCAGCACCCCGCCGATCACCAGCGCGGGCAGCACCGAGTCGCCCATGCTCTCGGGTGCGGAGAGCAGTCCGAGCAGCACGAACATGCCGATCTGCCCGATCCAGGCCAGCCCGTCGGCGAAGCCGCGCACGGCCGGTCCGTGCGGCAGCTTGGAGTTGCCGAGGATCACCGCGCAGACGTAGACGGCGAGGAAGCCGGAGCCGTGCAGCAGTGCGCCGCCCGCGTAGGCGAGCACGGTCAGCGCCATCACGGCGATCGGGTACAGGCCCGAGGAGGGCAGTGCGACGTGCTTGACCCCGTACGCGCCGAGCTTGCCGACCGCCAGGCCGACCGCGGCGCCGATGGCGAGCTCGGCGGCGATCGTGCCGAGCAGGACGTACCAGGAGTCGTGCCCGCCGGTGCCGGCGAAGGCGACGACCAGGATGACCACGGGCGCGTCGTTGAAGCCGGACTCGGCCTCCAGCAGGCCGGTGAGCCGGTGCGGCAGCGGGACCATCCGCAGCACCGAGAAGACGGCGGCGGCGTCGGTGGAGGAGACGATCGCGCCGAGCAGCAGCGAGGTCTGCCAGTCCAGGCCGACCAGCCAGTGCGCGCCGGCCGCGGTCACGAACACGCTGATCCCGACGCCGAGCGTGGCCAGCACGGTGGCGGCCGGCATCACCGGTTTGACCTCGCGCCAGCTGGTCTTGAGGCCGCCCTCGGCCAGGATCACCACGAGCGCCGCGTAGCCGAGCACCTGGGTCAGCTCGGCGTTGTTGAAGGTGACGCCGATTCCGTCCTGGCCCAGTGCGACGCCGATCCCGAGATAGATCAGCAGACTCGGCAGCCCTGATCGGGTCGAGATCCGTACGGCGACCACCGCGACCAAGAGGATCACGGAGGCTTCGAGGAGGAGCTGGTTCAGGTGGGCGACGTTCACGCAGTGGCACCTCGGGCAGGCATGGGCGGGCGGGGTGTCAGGTGGTGCTGGGGTTGTTCCGTTGGTGTAGAGAGGGTGCTGTCGGGCACCGGCCCGCTAAGAAGTCGTCAATGCTCCTGTTGCGGATCGTTACTCAGTCTAACATTTTGCCATATCTTTAGTTTGGTCCCCCATTCACAGCGCTCCGCCGACTCGGCCTAATGTGGTGCCCTGTCACGGCCCCAGGCCCTGGACACGCCCGCCCGCCCCGAAGTCAGGACCGCAAGGACCCAGATGCCCCGCTCGAAGAAGTTCCGGCGCGCCCGTCTGATCGTGATCGTGCTGGTCGTGCTGCTGGTGGCCGGCGTCGGCTACGGCGGCTACCGCGGGGTCACCGCGGTCCGTGCGTCCTTCCCGGAGGTGGACGGCAGCGTCAAGGTGGCGGGCCTCAGCGCGCCGGTCGACGTCAAGCGCGACGCCAACGGCATCCCGCAGCTGTACGCGGACACCGCCGAGGACCTGTTCCGCGCCCAGGGCTACGTCCAGGCGCAGGACCGCTTCTGGGAGATGGACGTCCGCCGTCACATCACGGCCGGCCGGCTGTCCGAGATGTTCGGCGACAGCCAGGTCGACACCGACTCCTTCATCCGCACCATGGGCTGGCGACAGGTGGCGCAGAAGGAGTTCGACACCAAGCTGTCGCCCGAGACCAAGAAGTACCTGCAGGCCTACTCGGACGGCGTGAACGCCTGGCTGGCCGAGCACCCCGGCGGTGAGAAGGCCTCGCTGGAGTACGCCCTGCTCGGCGCCGTCAACAGCGGCTACAAGCCCGAGCAGTGGAGCCCGGTCGACTCGGTGGCCTGGCTCAAGGCGATGGCCTGGAACCTCTCCGGGAACCTCCAGGAGGAGATCGACCGCTCGCTGCTGGCCCAGGACTTCGGCCCGGACAAGATCGCCGAGCTCTACCCGGAGTACCCGTACTCCCGCAACGGCACCATCGTGAAGACCGGCACCGTGGCCGGCGACACCTACCGCCCGGCCGACGGCTCGGCGCAGTCCGGCGGGGCCCCCGGCGCCGCCACCACCCAGGGCGCGGCCACCACCAAGGCGCTGATGCAGGGCCTCACCGACCGGATCGACACGATGCCGCAGCTGCTCGGCCGCCCCGGCCAGGGCATCGGCTCCAACTCCTGGGTGGTCGCCGGCTCGCACACCACCACCGGCAAGCCGCTGCTGGCCAACGACCCGCACCTCGGCCCCGGCCTGCCCTCGGTCTGGTACCAGATGGGCCTGCACTGCCGGACCGCGTCGGCGGCCTGCCAGTTCGACGTCTCCGGCTTCACCTTCGCCGGCATGCCCGGAGTGGTGATCGGCCACAACAAGGACGTCGCCTGGGGCTTCACCAACCTCGGCGCCGACGTCACCGACCTCTACCTGGAGAAGGTGACCGGCCCGGACACCTACCAGGTGGACGGCAAGGACGTGAAGTTCGACCTCCGCAAGGAGACCATCAAGGTCGCCGGCGGCGAGGACCGCACCATCACCGTCCGCACCACCCAGACCGGCGCCCCGCTCATCTCCGACCAGAGCACCGAGCAGCAGAACGTCGGCAAGTACGCCCCCAACGGCACCTCCGCCCCCGACCGCGGCACCGGCGGCTACGGCGTCGCCCTGCAGTGGACGGCGCTCAGCCCCGGCAAGACCATGGACGCCGTCTTCGAGCTGGACAAGGCCCGCAACTGGGACGAGTTCCGCGGCGCCGCCAAGGACTTCGCCGTCCCCGCGCAGAACCTGATCTACGCCGACGCCAAGAACATCGGCTACCAGGCCCCGGGCGTCATCCCGGTCCGCGGCAAGGGTGACGGCTCCATGCCGGCCCCCGGCTGGGACTCCTCGTACCAGTGGAAGGCGGACCCGGTCCCCTTCACCGCGCTGCCGTGGAGCCTCAACCCGTCCGCCGGCTACATCGTCACGGCGAACCAGGCCGTGGTGGACCAGAGCTACAAGTACAACCTCACCAAGGACTGGGAGTACGGCACCCGGGCCAAGGAGATCACCGACCAGATCGAGGGCCTGCTCAAGAACAACGGCAAGATCTCGCCGGACGACATGCAGACCCTGCAGCTGGACAACACCAGCATCATGGCCAAGACGCTGGTCCCGCTGCTGCTCAAGCAGCAGATCGACGACCCGTACGTGCGTGAGGCCCAGGACCTGCTGAAGGACTGGAACTTCCACCAGGACGCCGACTCGGCCGCCGCCGCCTACTACAACGGCGTCTGGCGCAACCTGCTCAACCTCGCCTTCGGCCAGAAGTTCCCGGCCGACATCCGGGCCAAGAACAACTGCCTGCTGGTGCGCCAGCAGGACGACCCGACCAAGCCGGACAGCTCCAGCAAGATCGTCACCGAGTGCGGCACCCGCGACCCGGGCAAGGCCCAGCCGGACGGCGGCGACCGCTGGACCGAGGTGGTCCGGGCCCAGCTGGACAAGCCCGACAGCTCGTGGTGGACGTACATCGACTCCCAGCACAAGGAGCAGAAGGGCCTGGACAACCTGCTCAAGGAGGCGATGAAGAACGCCCGGCAGGACCTGACCTCGCTGCTCGGCAAGGACATCTCCACCTGGAGCTGGGGCCGCCTGCACAAGCTGGAGCTGCGCGAGCAGACCCTGGGCACCGACAACTCCTCGATCGCCTCCGGCGCCGTCCACAAGCTGCTCAACCGCGGCCCGTACCGCCTCTCCGGCGGCTCGGCGGCGGTCGACGCGGCGGGCTGGAACGCGGCGGCCGGCTACCAGGTCGACTGGATCCCGTCGATGCGCATGGTGGTCGACCTGAACGACCTGGACTCCTCGCGCTGGGTCAACGTCGGCGGCGCCTCCGGCCACGCCTTCCACCAGAACTACAACGACCAGACCGACCTCTGGCTCAAGGGCAAGCTGCTGACCTGGGCCTTCACCCCGGACGCGGTGGAGAAGGCGACCAAGCACAAGCTGGTGCTCACCACCGGCTGACGCCGGTACGACGCGCGGGCGGCCCCGTTCCCTTCCGGAGGGAGCGGGGCCGCCCGCGTCCCCGGGGCCGCCGGCGGCTCACCCGAAGATCCGCACCCCCGACGGCGTGACCGCCAAGTCCACCGGCCGGTCGTGCGACTCGGCCGGCACCCGTTCCAGCAGCTCGTGCTCGTACAGCAGCACCGCCAGCACCGGCTGCGCCCCGGCCCGCTCCAGCCGGGCCAGCACCCGGTCGTAGCTGCCGCCGCCCCGGCCCAGCCGCAGCCCGCCGCGGTCCACCGCCAGGCCCGGCAGCAGCACCAGCGAGGCGGCCGTCACCGCCTCCGGTCCCAGCCGCGGCCCGACCGGCTCCAGCAGCCCGCGCCCGGCCGGGGCGAGCGCCTCGGGCCCCGCGTACTCGGCCCAGTCCAGGTCGTTGTCGGGAAGCAGCACCGGCAGCAGGACCCGCACTCCGTCCTCGCGCAGTGCGTCCAGCAGCGGCCTGGTCCCGGGCTCCGCGCCCACCGAGACGTACGCGGCCACCGTGGCGCCCGCCGCGGCCAGCTCCCAGGCGTGTCCGGCCAGTGCGTCCGCCGCCTCCGCGCGACCCTCGGCCGAGAGGGCGCGGCGCCGCGTCAACAGCCGTGTCCTCAGGTCGGTCTTCTCGTTGTGCATCGGATCCTCCACGTCTCCAGACCGTCGACGCGCAGAGCCTGACACGCGAAAGGGCGCCCCGATTGTCCACCCCGCTGCTGGTCCAGGCCCTGGCCGCGCTGAGCGCCCCCGCGCTGGCCGGCGCCACCGTGCTCGGGCTGCGCGTGCGCCGGGAGCGGGCCGAGGCCGCCCGGGGCCGGGAGCGGCTGCGGGCGCGGGTCGCCGAACTGGAGGAGCGCTGCGCCGAGCTGGAACGCACCGCCTCCTGCGACCCGCTCACCGGCGTGTGGAACTACCGCCACCTGCAGCTCACCCTGGACCGGGAGATCGAACGGGCCCGCCGCGCCGAGCACGCCGAGCAGGCCGACGGCCCGCGCCCGCTGGCCGTGCTGCTGCTGGAGATCGCCGGCTTCGACGCGGTCATCGCCGAGCACGGCCGGGCCCGCGGCAACGCGATACTGCGCGACCTCGCCCAGCGGCTCGCGATGGAGATCCGCCGGGCCGACACCCTCGGTCGCTACAGCGGCGAGGAGTTCCTGGTGGTGCTGCCGGACACCGGCGCCGAGGGCGCCGCCCAGGTCGCCGAGCGGCTGGTCTGGTCGGTCCGCCGCCACCTGCTGCTGGACTGGTCCTCCGGCACCCGGGCGCCCCGCCCGGCCCACGGCAACGGCCTCACCGCCGCGGCCGGCATCGCGGTGCTCCCCGAGGACGGAACCCACGCCGCCGTCCTGCTGCGGGCCGCCGACGCGGCACTGGCCGAGGCCCGGGCGGCCGGCGGCGACTGCTGGCGGGCCGCCCCGGCCCCCGGGCAGCGCTCAGTCGGGCGCGGTGAGCAGGCCGCTTCCGGTACGGACGGGGCGACGACTGCCGAACGTGACCGTTCGGGAAAGGCGGGTAGTCTGTCCGCCTGTACCGGAGGGGACCCTCTTGCCCAGCCGGTCGCTTCCCATACGCCTGCCACCGTGGCCGTGCCCCGTGACGCGCTGTCCTAGCCGTCCGACGGCGCTCGGCCGGGCGAAAACGTGCCTGAGTAAGGTAAACGCATGACGACGACCCCCCGTATTCCGGTAACCAAGGCCGTGGTACCCGCGGCCGGACTGGGCACCCGCTTCCTCCCGGCGACCAAGGCCACCCCGAAGGAGATGCTGCCCGTCGTCGACAAGCCGGCGATCCAGTACGTCGTGGAGGAGGCCTCCGCGGCCGGCCTGTCCGACATACTGATGGTCACCGGCCGCAACAAGCGCGCGCTGGAGGACCACTTCGACCGCGCCTACGAGCTGGAGGAGCTGCTCGTCCGCAAGGGCGACGAGGACCGCCTGCGCCGGGTCCGCGAGTCCGTCGAGCTGGCCAACATGCACTACGTCCGCCAGGGCGACCCCAAGGGCCTCGGCCACGCCGTCTCGGTCGCCGAGCAGCACGTCGCCGGCCAGCCCTTCGCCGTCCTGCTCGGCGACGACCTGATCGACCCGCGCGACCCGCTGCTCGCCCGGATGATCGAGGTCCAGCAGGAGCTCGGCGGCTCGGTCGTCGCCCTCATGGAGGTCGACCCCTCCCAGATCCACCTGTACGGCTGCGCCGCCGTCAAGGCCAACGGCTTCGGCGACGACGTCTTCCAGGTGACCGACCTGGTCGAGAAGCCCGAGCCGGGCGAGGCCCCCTCCAACTACGCCGTCATCGGCCGCTACGTCCTCGACCCGCTGGTCTTCGACGTGCTGCGCGAGACCCCGCCCGGCCGCGGCGGCGAGATCCAGCTCACCGACGCCCTGCGCGAGCTGACCACCCGCGATGCCGCGGACGGCGGCCAGGTGCACGGCGTGCTCTTCAAGGGCCGCCGCTACGACACCGGCGACCGCGCCGACTACCTGCGCGCTATCGTCCGTCTGGCCGCCGAGCGCGAGGACCTGGGCCCGGAGTTCCGCTCCTGGCTGCGGGAGTTCGTCGGCTCCGAGCTGCAGGACTGACACCACGACAGAGAGCGAGCCGCCGATGACCGGGTCCACGGAGCACAGCACCACCCCCGCAGCCTGCTGCGACGGGTCCGCGGACCGGGCACCGGCGGCTCCTCGCTCCTGGAGCGTGGACGAGCACCTCGCCGACGTGCTCGCCGCGGTCGGCCCGCTGCCGGCGATCGAGCTCCCGCTGCTCGACGCCCAGGGCTGCCGGCTCGAGGAGGACGTGGTCGCGGACGGCGACCTGCCGCCCTTCGACAACAGCTCGATGGACGGCTACGCCGTCCGCACCGCCGACACCGAGGGCGCCACCGACACCTACCCGTCGGTGCTCCCGGTGGTCGGCGACATCGCGGCCGGCGCGGGCGAACTGCCCAAGGTCGGCCCCGGCCAGGCCGCCCGGATCATGACCGGCGCCCCCGTGCCGCCCGGCGCCCAGGCCGTCGCCCCGGTCGAGTGGACCGACGGCGGCACCGGCACCGGGGTGGCCGCCGCGGCGATGACCGCGCCGGTCGCCGACGAGGAGGTCCGGGTGCTGCGCCCGGTCGCCGAGGGCGCGCACATCCGCCGCCGCGGCAGCGACGTCGCGGCCGGCACCACCGTCCTGGAGGCCGGCACCCGGCTCGGCCCCACCCAGATCGGCCTGCTCGCCGCGATCGGCCGGGCCGCCGTGAAGGTCCGCCCGCGCCCCCGGGTGGTGGTGCTCTCCACCGGCAGCGAGCTGGTCCAGCCCGGCGAGCCGGTCGGGCCCGGGCAGATCGCCGACTCCAACAGCTTCACCCTCACCGCGGCCGCCCAGGAGGCCGGCGCCATCGCCTACCGGGTCGGCGCCGTCCCGGACGAGGCCGACCGGCTGCGCGCCGTCCTGGAGGACCAGCTCGGCCGGGCCGACCTGATCGTCACCAGCGGCGGGGTCAGCGTCGGCGCGTACGACGTGGTCAAGGAGGTCTTCGAGTCCTATGGCGGCGTCGAGTTCCGCAAGCTGCGGATGCAGCCCGGCAAGCCGCAGGGCTTCGGCCGGATCGGCGGCGCGGCCGGGGTGCCGCTGCTCGCCCTGCCCGGCAACCCGGTGAGCGCCTACATCTCCTTCGAACTCTTCGTCCGCCCGGTCATCCGCACCATGCTCGGCTCCGCCGACGTCCACCGCCCGGTGGTGCGCGCGCTCTGCCCGACCGCGCTGCGCTCCCCGGCCGGCCGCCGGCAGTTCCTGCGCGGCCGCTACTCGGCGGTGGACGGCACCGTCGAGCCGGTGGGCGGCGCCGACTCGCACCTGGTCGGCGCGCTGGCCAAGGCCGACTGCCTGATCACCGTCCCCGAGGACGTCACCGAACTGCCCGCCGGCAGCGAGGTCGACGTGGTGTTGCTGCACTCCTGAGGCCGCCCCGAGCCGAAGGGGCGCGCCGGTGCCGAAAGGGAGAAGCGACCAGCGAGGCACGAGCGCCGGAGCGCCGACCGTCGGCACCGGGTCGGAGCGCCCCGGAGGCGAGCGGGCGAGTGGCTGCCACCCCGGGGTCGGGGGAGGGGTACGGTAGCGCGGTATTCGACCTGCGCGCCCCTGGAGTTACCCGTGACGACACCGAGCCCCGGCGACCGCCTCACCCACGTCGACGAGCAGGGCGCGGCCCGGATGGTCGACGTCTCCGAGAAGGCCACCACCGCGCGCACCGCCGTGGCGGCCGGGCGGGTCAGGGTCTCCCCGAAGGTGGTCGAGCTGCTGCGCGGCGAGGGCGTGCCCAAGGGTGACGCCCTCGCGGTGGCGCGGATCGCCGGGATCATGGGCGCCAAGAGGACCCCGGACCTGATCCCGCTCTGCCACCCGATCGCGGTCTCCGGGGTCAAGGTCGACCTCACCGTCGCGGACGACGCGGTCGAGATCACCGCGACCGTGAAGACCGCCGACCGCACCGGCGTCGAGATGGAGGCGCTGACCTCGGTGACGGTGGCCGCGCTGACCGTGATCGACATGGTCAAGGCGGTGGACAAGGGCGCCAGCATCGAGTCCGTCCGGGTGCTCAGCAAGACCGGCGGCAAGAGCGGCGACTGGTTCGCGCCGGAGGTGGGCGCGTGAGCGAGCGGTGCGAGCGAACCGTCAAGAGGTGCGGGTGGGCGGATGCCCCTGCCGGGCGAAGCGAGGTGGGCGCGTGAGCGAGCGGTGCGAGCGAACCGTCAAGAGGTGCGGGTGGGCGAATGCCCCTGCCGAGCGAAGCGAGGTGGGCGCATGAGGGCTCTTGCCGTGACCGTTTCCAACCGGGCCTCGGCCGGGGTCTACGAGGACAAGGGCGGCCCGCTGCTGGTGGCCGGCCTGACCGCGATGGGCTTCACCGCCGACGGCCCCCGGGTCGTCCCGGACGGCGAGCCGGTGGAGGCCGTCCTGCGCGAGGCCGTCGCCGCCGGGTACGACGTGGTGCTGACCACCGGCGGCACCGGCATCTCGCCGATGGACCTCACCCCCGAGATGACTGCCCGGGTGATCGACCGCCAGATCCCCGGCATCGCCGAGGCCATCCGTGCCTACGGCCGCGACAAGGTGCCGACCGCGGTGCTCTCCCGCGGGCTCGCCGGGCTCGCCGGACGTACCCTGATCGTCAACCTGCCGGGCTCGACCGGCGGCGTCAAGGACGGCCTGGCCGTCCTGGAGCCGCTGCTCGCCCATGCCGTCGACCAACTCGGGGGCGGGGACCACCCCCGGCCCGACGCACCGGCCTCCGGGAGAGCGCACTGAACGCCGGCTGGCCGGTGGAACTCCACGAGGGGGAGGTCACGCTGCGCCCGATCCGGGCCCGTGATCAGCGCGAGTGGCAGGAGGTGAGCCGCCGCAACCGGGACTGGCTGCGGCGGTGGGAGGCCACCGTGCCGCCCGGCCCGGCGGGCCGGGCCGCCGGGCCCCGCCCGACGTACCGGCAGATGGTCCGCTTCCTGCGCCACGAGGCCTCGGCCGGCCGGATGCTGCCCTTCGTGGTCCTCTACAAGGGCCAGCTGGTGGGGCAGTTGACCGTCGGCGGGATCACCTGGGGTTCGATGTGCTCGGCCAACGTCGGGTACTGGATCGACGAGGCGGTGGCCGGCCGGGGCATCATGCCGACCGCCGTGGCGCTTTCCGTGAACTACTGCTTCCACGCACTCGGGCTGCACCGGATCGAGGTCTGCATCCGCCCGGAGAACGGCCCGAGCCGACGGGTGGTGGAAAAGCTGGGCTTCCGCTCGGAGGGAATCCGCCCGCGCTATCTCCACATCGACGGCGACTGGCGGGACCACTTGGTCTACGCCCTGACCGCCGAGGAGGTCCCGGAGGGGATGCTGGAGCGCTGGCGGGCGCTCAGTGCCGGGCGTCATCCAGGTAATTGAATATATGTTCGAAAGAAATATCGATATGGCATCGACGCGGTGGCGGACCGTCACAAATGCCGGCAAAATAGTCGGAGAATCAGCTTGATCACACGACACGCCGCGCCAAATTGCTGCCAGGCCTTCCCGGCGCCCGTACGGTGTGAATCGTGAGCAGTAGCGGCCTTATCTACGCCGTCATCGTAGGGGCCTGGGCCGCCTATCTGGTGCCGATGTGGCTCCGCAGGCAGGACGAACTCAACGAGGCGCGCCCGACGGAACGCTTCAGCACCGCCATCCGCCTGCTGGCCGGGCGTTCGGCGCTGGAGCGGCGGGCAGCCCGGGCCCTGGGCGACGAACCGCGTGACGACGAGCACAGCAACGACGGTCCTCCCGCACGGGACGAGGCCGCCTCCGACGACCCCGCCGTGCGGGAGCCCGAACCCCCTGCGGAGCGCCCGGCCGAACGCCCGGTGCCCGCGCGGCCGGCCGGTGCCGAGCGCCGGGCGCGGCTGCTGGCCCGCCGGCGCCGGATGGTCACCGCCCTCTTCCTCGCCTTCGCGCTCGGCGCCGTGGCCGCGGCGGTGGCCGGACTGACCTTCCTCTGGGTCCCGGCGATTCCGGCGGCCCTCCTCACCCTCTACATCGGCCACCTGCGCAAGCTGGAGCGCCAGCGGTACGAGGTGAAGCTGGACCGCGCCCGGGCCGCCCAGGCGGCCGAGCAGCTGCGGCGGCGCGAGCAGCAGCGGGCCGAGGCCCCGGAGGCGGAGCGCACCCCGGCCGAGGTCCCCGTCGACGCGGAGCCGGACCCGGCCGCGCCCGCCGAGCGGCCGCCCGGCCGCCGCCCGCACCTGCGGCTGGCCGCCGACCCCGAGGAGGCCACCGTCTCGGTGTCCGCCTCCGCGGTGGCCGAGGCGACCGAGCACGAGGAGTGGGTCGACGGCATGCGCGAGCGCGGTGCGGCCGGCCCGGACTCCTGGGAGCCGGTACCCGTCCCGCTGCCGACCTATGTCACCGCGCCGGTCGCCCCCCGGGTCTCCCGTGGCCTCGACCTGTCGGCCCCGGGCACCTGGACCGCTGGGCGCCCGACCGAGTCCCGCACCACCCCGCTGTTCGATCAGTATGCCGAGGCCCCGGCCCCGGAGACCCGCCCCCGCGCGGCCAACGAATGACCGTGACCACCCTCCGACCAGGAGGGTGGTCACAGACCCCCTCCGAAAGGTGCTAGAGTTTCTTCTCGTTGGGGCTGTGGCGCAGTCCGGTAGCGCACCTCGTTCGCATCGAGGGGGTCAGGGGTTCGAATCCCCTCAGCTCCACCCAACGGATCGACTCCGGTCGGTCCAGCAAATCCCGCCGGGAGTCAACTCCCGGCGGGATTTCGCGTTTTGCGGTTCCGGAGCCGATCCGAGCGCCGGCAGTGGTGGAGGTCACAGGGCCTTCCCGGGGCGGAATCTGACGCCGTTTGGGTCTCAGAGGGGTCGGTTATGGTGGTTGGGCCCAGACGCTGACGAGGGAACGATCTGGTCTATCTCAACGGGGTGCCATCGCGGTGCGCGAGTTCGGTCTGAAACGGTGGACGCGAGAAGCGGACCCGGAGGGGCCCGGCGGCCCGGCAACCGGAAGACCGAATTCCTGGACCGTGGCGGCGGCCTGCGCGGCGGCGGTGTCGCTGGCGGCGTTCGTCCTGGTGCGGCACCTGCACGGGGCGACCATGGTCGACATGCTGGTCTACCGGGCCGAGGGCCAGGCCGTGGTGAACGGCCAGGACCTGTACGCGATGCGGCTGCCCGGCTGGGACCTTCCGGCCACCTACCCGCCGTTCGCCGCGATGCTGTTCGTCCCGAGCACCTGGTTCGACGTGAGCACCCTGCGCGTCCTGGTGATGCTCCTCAACTACGCGCTGCTCGCCCTGGCCGTCCACCTCTCCCTCCGGCTGGCCGGCTGGCCCCGGCGCACCCGCCCGGCCGCCGTGATCCTCGCGGCCGGCCTCGGCGTCTGGCTGGAGCCGGTGTACACCACCTTCCAGTACGGCCAGGTCAACCTCGGCATCCTCTGCCTGGTGCTGTGGGACCTGACCCGCTCGGACCGCAGCCGGTTCAAGGGCGTGGGCATCGGGCTCGCCACCGCCATCAAGATCACCCCGGGCCTGTTCGCCGTCTACCTGTTCCTGACCGGCCGGGTCCGGGCCGGCCTGGTCTCGATCGGCACCTTCCTGGGCGCCGGCCTGATCGGCTGGATCGCGCTGCCGGACGCCTCGCACGGGTTCTGGAGCACCTACCTCTGGGACCCGAGCCGGGTCGGCGTCACCGTCCTGGTGGACAACCAGTCGCTGCGCGGGGCCGTCTGCCGGCTGCTCGACGTCAACGACCCCGGCCTGGTCGGGGTGATCGCCTCCGCGCTGGTCGGCGCGCTCGGGCTCGGGGTGGCGGTGCTGGCCGGGCGCTCCGCCCGGGTGCTGCGCCGGGCCGACGCCTGGGGTGCCGTCTGCGCGGCCTTCACCGCGCTGCTGGTCTCCCCCATCAGCTGGACCCACCACTGGGTCTGGTGCATCCCGCTGATCGCCCTGCTCGTGGTGGAGGCCCGGACCCGGGCCCGGCAGGCGCTGCTGGCCGTGACGCTGCTGGTGTTCCTCTCCCACGTCATGTGGACCGTCCCGCACCGCTGGGGCCGCGGGGTCGCCTGGTACTGGCAGCTGCCCGGCTCGGTCTACCCACCGCTCGGCATCGCCGTGCTGGCCGTCGTCGGACTGCGGCTCCACCGTGCTTGGCGCGAGGCCGTCGACGCCTCGGCCGGCGCCTGGGCGCTGCTGAGGCCCGTCCCGGGCACCGAGCCCGACCGTGACCCCGCCCTGACCAATCGGACCTGACGGATCAGAGTCGACGTGACCACCCAGACCGCAACCCCGTCGCCGCCCCGGGCCGCCGTTCCCGTCGCCCGCCGGGCGGCCGCCGCCCTGGGCTCGTCGGCCCGCCGTACCGTGCTGCTCGGCGTGCTCTGCTTCGCGGCGGTGTGCGCCATCGGCCTGCAGGGCTGGGCCTCCGTCTCGCTCGGCGGCTTCGACCTCGGCATCTTCGACCAGGGGGTGCGCGGATACGCCCACTTCGGGCTGCCGGTCTCGACGCTGAAGAGCTACCACCACGAGTTCCCGCCAGGGTTCTCCCTGTTGGGCGACCACTTCTCCCCGGTACTGGCGCTGCTCGCGCCGCTCTACTGGATCTGGGACGACCCGCGCTCGTTGATCATCGGGCAGGCGCTGCTGTTCGCGCTCGGGGTGCCGCTGATACGGCGGATCGCCGCGCACTGCTTCGCCGCGGCCGAGCCGCGCACCGCCCGGCGGGCGGCCGACCTGGCCGGGCTGGTCTACGCGCTCGGCTGGCCGCTGCTGGTCGCCGCCCGGGTCGGCTTCCACGAGGTGGCGTTCGCCGTCCCGCTCACCCTGCTGATGCTGGAGCGCGGCCTGGCCCGCCGGTACGTCGCGGTGGTGCTCGCCGCGGTGCTGCTGTGCTGCACCAAGGAGGACATGGGCCTGATGGTCGGCGCGTACGGCCTGGTGCTGCTGCTGCGCACCCGCCGTACCGGGGACCGCGCCGGCCGATTCACCGGGCTCGGGCTGCTGCTGGGCGGGCCGCTCGCCGCGGCGGTGGCGATCAAGTGGCTGATCCCGGCGATGGGCGGGGAGCCGGGCTACTACTGGAACTACGCGGCGCTCGGCGCCGACGGCGGCGACGCGCTCAAGCACCTGCTGCACAACCCGTTCCTGCTGGTGCAGACCGCCTTCGACCAGCCGCTCAAGCCGCTGCTGCTGCTCTGGCTGTTCGGCACGATGTTCCTGCTGCCGCTGCGCTCCGCCACCGCGCTGTGCGCGCTGCCGCTGCTGGCCGAGCGGATCCTCTCCAGCAACGCCAACCACTGGTCGATCGCCCGGCACTACGACTCGATGCTCTGGCCGATCCTGCTGACCGCCGCGATCGAGGTGCTGGGCCGGCTGAGCGCTGCCGAGCGGCCGGAGCCCACCCGTCGGCGGGCCCGGCTGCTGGGCCTGGGCACGGCCGGGGTGGCGCTGGTGGTGGCCGTACTGATCGGGCTGCTGCAGCTCGCGGTGCCGTCCTCCTGGGAGCCCAAGGCGAGCGAGGCGGCGCTGGTCCGGGCCGCCGCACTGATCCCGGACGGGGCCTCGGTGGAGGCGGACAACCAGATCGCGCCGCGGCTGACCGCCCGGGCGGACGTGGTGCTGGTGGACGGGACACCGCGTGGGCGCGAGTACGTGCTCACCCGCTCGGACAAGCGGTCCTTCCCGTTCAAGACGGACAAGGAGCAGGCCGACCGGATCCAGCTGCTGCTGGCGCACGGCTACCGGCAGCTCTGGGCCGAGGACGGGGTGGTGCTGCTGCACCGGGAGGGCGGCGAGCCGGTGCCCGGCGAGCACGTGCCCGGGCCGGGCAGCAAGCCGGTCCAGGACGAGGTGCCGTCCGACGTGGGGCACAACCTGTTCAAGGGCTGACGGTTGCGCTCAGGTCTCCCGGACGATGACCACCGGGCAGCGCGCGTGGTGCAGGCAGTACTGGGCGACGGTGCCGAGCGGGGTGTCCGGCGGGGTGGAGTGGCCGCGGTTGCCGAGGACCAGCAGGGCGGCGCCGGTCGCGGCGGCGACCAGGGCGGGGCCGGGCGGCCCGGCCTTGAGGTGGCGGCGGAGCGGGACGGCGCGGTCGGTGGCGGTCTCGGCGAGTCCGGCCGTCTCGGCGAGGATGGCGGCGGCGCGCCGCTCGGGCCCGAAGCCGTCCAGGGTGGGCGGGACGAGGCCGTGCTCGCCGTAGAGGCAGGGGAAGTCCCAGACGGCCACCGCCTCCAGCGGGCCGCCTGTGAGGTCGGCCAGGCGGGCCGCCCAGCGGACGGCCGCGCGGGCGGGCGCGGAGCCGTCCACACCGACCACGATCCGGCCGTGCGGCTGCATGCCTTCATCGTCGCAGACATGCCGAGGGCCGGCCGGAACGGTCTCCGGCCGGCCCTCGCCGTTGTTACGGGCGGTCGGCGTAGGAGCCGTGCTGGTGGGAGCCCTGGGGCGGGACGGCGCCGTAGTGGCCGGGGCGCCGGCCGCGCGGGTGCCGGGTCAGGTGGTAGCCGAGGACGCCGGCCAGCGCGGCCAGGAAGCCGCCGCCGATGGTCCAGTACCAGCGGCTGTTCCAGCCGGAGAACCAGCCGGTGTACCAGTGCTCCTTCTGGGCCACCGGGGCCGCCGCCTTGGCGGTGCTCGCGCCGCCGCCGACCGGCGGGACCAGCGGGGCCTTGAGCTCGCCGCCCTCCGGCTGGGCGTTGTCCGCGTTGCCCTTGGAGCTGACGTGCAGCTGGGCGCTGGCGGCCAGGCCGAGGTCGGGCTGCGGGGCGTCGGTGACCGAGAGCCGGACGTAGTAGGTGCCGGGCAGCGGGTCGCCGGACCACGGCTCGGCCCAGGTGCGGACCTCGCGCAGGGTGCAGTTGAGCGTCAGGGAGGTGGCGCTCTGGTCGCCGGTGGCGTTCTGGGTGCCGGCGGTGCAGGCCTGGCGGCGGCGCAGCCCGTCGAAGACCTCGACGGTCCAGGTCTGCGGGCCGTGCCGGTCGGTTGCCGGGGCCAGGTTGACGGTCAGGTTGACCGTCGGGGTCTGGCCCTCGGAGGCGCCGAACGCCCAGTACAGGTAGTCGCCGGTGGAGGCGGCGACGTTGGCGTCCTGGCCGGGGGAGAGGTTGACCGCGGTCAGGAAGGAGGTGCCGGCCTTGGTGGCCGGGGCCGGGGTGCCACTGGCGCTCGCCGTGGGCGACGGCGCGGCGGAGGCGGCCGGGGCGCCCAGCGCGAGAGCGGGCAGCAGGGCGAGGGCGGCGAGGGCGCCGCGGATCGTCGTACGCATGGTCAGTTCTCCCGCCAGACGGCGATGCGCCAGCGTGCGATCCAGCCGAAGAGCAGGCCGAAGGCCAGGCCGGCCAGGGTGAGGGTGAGCAGCAGGATCCAGCCGCGGCCGAGGCCCATCGCGGCGCCTTCGGGGGCGGGCGAGGCGGAGGCCAGGTCGACGGTCAGCTCGACCGGCATGCCGGGGTCGGTGTGCACACCGGCCTGCGGGGCCAGCGAGTTGCTGACGACCAGGCAGACGGTGGTCTCCGGCTTCTCGCTCGCCGAGGCGGTGGGCTTGGTCGTGACGTAGCCCTTGGAGTCGTTGGTGGACCAGCGCAGGCCCGTGGAGATGACGTCGGTGCGGGTGCTGTTGGCGTCGGTGCCGCGGACGAGTTCCTGGCCGGTGGCGCTGGTGGCCTGGAGCAGGACGCCGTAGTCCCGGTTCACCGCGCGGTCGAGGGCCACGCTGACCGAGGCGCGCAGCTCCTGGCCGGCCTTGACCGGAACCTTGTAGACGCGGTGCTCGGAGAACTTCTCGCGGTCGCTGTAGACGCCGGGGGTGAGCACCGGGGCGCTCTCGCACTTGTCGGTGCCGGTGGTCTGGACCGGGTTGACGGTGTAGGTGTCGTCGCTGCGGTCGATCAGCTGCTTCACCTTGCCGGTGAGCTGGTCCGGGGTGCGGACGTCGGTGTAGGTGCCGCCGGTCGCGTTGGCGATGCAGATCAGCTGCTGGCGGGTCTTGTCGTCGTGCGCCAGGCCGAGGGTGTCGACCACCAGGTGGATGCCCTGGGCGGCGAGTTCGCGGGCCACGTCGCACGGGTCCGGCGGGGAGCAGTCGTCCTCGCCGTCGGTGATCAGGACGATCCGGCGGGTGGCGTCACCCTTGCCGAGGTCCTGGGCCGCGCCGCGCAGGGCCAGGCCGATCGGGGTCCAGCCGGTGGGGCGCAGGGTGGCGACCGCGGTCTTGGCCTCGACCTTGTTGGTCTTGCCGACCGGGAACAGCTGCTTGGTGTCCTGGCAGCCGACGGTCTTGTCGTTGCCCGGGTAGGTGGCGCCGAGGGTGCGGATGCCGAAGTCGGTCTCCGTCGGCAGCGCGTCGATCACCTCGTCGATGGACTGCTGGGCCACCGAGATGCGGCTCTTGCCCTGGATGTCGGCGGTGTTCATGGACCCGCTGACATCCAGGATCAGGTCGACCCTGGGGTTCTCCTTGGGCGTGGGCGGGGCGCCGGCTGATGGTTCGTCGGCATGGGCGGGCAGGCCGAGGAGCAGCGAGGCGCCCGTTATCGCCAGGGCGGCCAGCAGGCTGCCGAGCCTGGTCTTCGGTCGTCGTCCGGTAGTCACGCGCCAGATCCTAGGGATCATCAGTTCGTCAAGGCCAAACGAGACCGGACGGTGCACTCGCCCGCCCCGGCGTGAAATCCGGGGTGTGGAGAGGGGATTACGGAGCGCTGTGCTCACGTCGGCCTTATCCGCGATGGATAGCCTTCAGGACGGTTCGGACGGAGGCGGGGTGCGATGGAGCTGACCGCGGTCGGCAAGCGGTACGGGCGGGGCGGGCGGTGGATCCTGCGCGACGTCGATCTGGCGGTCGGGCCCGGGGAACTGGTCCGGATCGCCGGGGCGAACGGCGGCGGCAAGTCGACGCTGCTGCGCGGCCTGCTGCTCGGCCGCCCGGCCGTACGGGTGCTGGCGGTGCGTCCACGGGGGGAGGAGCGGTGAGGCAGGGCGGGGCGCTGACCCGGTACCACCTGGAGCTGCTGCTGCGCTCGCACGCCTGGCTGCCGCCCTTCCTGGCGTTCACGCTGCTGCTGGTGATCGGGGTGACGGCGGGCGATCCGCTGCTGGGCGGACTGGGCTACGGCGCGGGGGTGCTGCTGCCGGTGAGCGCCTGGTACGTGCGCGGCGCGCTGACCGCCGAGCCGCCGGCCTCGCGGGCCTGCCTGGTCGCGGTGGCGGGCCCGGTGCGGGTGTACCTGGGCGCGCTGCTGGCGGCGCTGACGGCGGCCGTGGTGCTGGCGGTGGGCCAGGTGGCGGCGCTGTGGTGGGTCAGCGGCGCGGTGGCCGACCCGGGGGCGCAGCGGGATCCGGGCGTCTGGCGGGCGCTGCTGGCGGGGCTGTCGACCTCGGTGGTCTGTGTACTGCTGGGGGTGCTGGCCGGGGCGTTGGGCAACCGTCCGGTGCCGGTCCGCCCGCCGTACGGGATCCCGGTGACGCTGGGGCTGGCCGTCCTGGCGCTGGTGGTGCCGCTCTCGCCGGCCAACGCGGCGGTGCGCGCACTGGTGACCGCCGCGCGGACCGGGCAGGTCGCGGTGCACTGGGTCGCACTGCTGCTCTCCGTCGCCCTGCTGGCCGTGGTCGGGGCCGGGGTGGCGGCCCTGGCCGGGCGGCGGGCGGAGTGAGGCCTGCGGATGAATTCCGGCAATAGCGGACACACCGTAGCGAAGAGCCAATAAATATGGATATTGCTCGTTAGGGTGACGAACCGGGGCGCCGGCGCCGCCGCACCGGCTCCCCGTGCCCGGTCCGCCCCGATCGGCATCCCCGCCTCCCCCAGGACGGACCGTGGCGACACCCTCCGCCGTGACGAGATCCGCGGCCCGGCCCGCCCGGCCGGTGCCGACCGGGCGCACCGCCGAGCTGGTGCTGGTGCTGACCGCCGTCCTGGCCACGGTGTTCGGCTACATCGAGGTCGGCGCCAACCTGGACGGCACGGCGCCGGCCCCCGAGGTCGCGTACGGGGCCGGCGCCGTGCTGGGTGTGCCGGCCCTCGCGGCGCACGCCGTCATCCGGTGGCGGGCCCGGTACGCGGACCCGCTGCTGCTGCCGATCGCCGTGCTGCTCAACGGGATCGGGCTGGTGGTGATCCACCGCCTCGACCGGGCCACCCCGGGCCGGGCCGCCGCCTCCACCCAGCTGCTCTGGTCGAGCCTGGGGGTGGCGCTGTTCATCGCCGTGGTGCTGCTGGTGCGGGACCACCGGCGGCTGCAGCGCTACGCCTACGTCGGGGCGCTGGTGGCGCTGGTCCTGCTGGTGCTGCCGATCTTCTTCCCGCCGGTGTACGGCTCGCGGATCTGGATCGTCGTCGGGCCGCTCTCCTTCCAGCCGGGGGAGCTCGCCAAGATCCTGCTGGCCGTCTTCTTCGCCGCCTACCTGGCGGTGCACCGGGACGCGCTGGCGCTCACCGGTCGTCGGGTCTGGCGCTGGAAGCTGCCGCGCGGGCGGGTGTTCGGGCCGGTGCTGATGATCTGGGCGGCCTTCGTCGGGGTGCTGGTGCTGGAGACCGACCTCGGTACCTCGCTGCTCTTCTTCGGCCTGTTCGTGGCGATGCTCTACGTGGCCACCGCGCGCACCGGCTGGATCGCGATCGGTCTGGGCCTGGCGGCGGTCGGAGCGGTGACGGTGGGATGGCTCTCGCCGCACGTGCACAGCCGGGTCGTGGACTGGCTGGACCCGCTGGGCTCGATCGCGGCGGGCAAGGGCGCCAACCAGATCGCCCAGTCGCTGTTCGCCTTCGCCTGGGGCGGCGAACTGGGCACCGGGCTGGGCAACGGGCACTCGGTGCTGATCGGCTTCGCCGCCAAGTCGGACTTCATCCTCGCCACCATCGGCGAGGAGCTCGGCCTGACCGGGCTGATCGCGGTGTTCCTGCTGTACGCGGTGCTGGTCTCGCGCGGCTTCCGGATCGGCATCGCGCTGCGCGACCCCTTCGGGCGGCTGCTGGCGATCGGGCTGGCGGCGATCGTCGGCCTGCAGGTGTTCGTGGTGGCGGGCGGGGTGCTGGCGCTGATCCCGCTGACCGGGATGACCATGCCGTTCATCGCCCAGGGCGGCTCCTCGGTGGTGACCAACTGGATCATCGTCGCGCTGCTGGTGCGCATGAGTGACGATGCCCGGCGGCCGGCACCCGAGGTGGGCTGATGGCGCGGATCCGACTCGGGGGGAACGGCCCGCAGGGGCTGCCCGGGATCTCGGTCACCGGGCGGCGGGCGGCCACCTTCTGTCTGCTGCTGGTCGTGGCGCTGTGCGTGCAGGCCACCCGGGTGCAGGTGTTCGAGGCCGAGGACCTCGACCACAACAGCGCCAATCAGCGGCTCACCATCGAGCGCTACGCCCAGCCGCGCGGGAACATCCTGGTCGGCGCCGAGACCGTCACCGGCTCCGCGGCCACCGGCGGCCGGTACGCGTACAAGCGCACCTACACCGACGGGCCGACCTACGCCGCCGTCACCGGCTTCGCCTCCCAGGCGTACGGCGACACCCAGCTGGAGGGCACCGAGGACGCCCTGTTGACCGGCACCGATGGCCGGCTGACCGGCTGGTCGCTCTGGGACGCGATCGCCCGTAGGCAGAACCCCGGCGGGGACGTGTACACCACGATCGACCAGGCCGCCCAGCGGGCCGCGATGCGCGGGCTCGGCGGGCAGAAGGGCGCGGTGGCCGCGATCGAGCCGGCCACCGGACGGATCCTGGCGCTGGCCAGCACGCCCTCCTACGACCCGGGCAGCTTCGCCGGCTCCACCGGCGCCGACCGGACCGCCTGGAACCGGCTGCAGGCCGACACCGACCAGCCGATGCTCAACCGGGCGCTGCGCCAGACCTACCCGCCGGGCTCGACCTTCAAGGTGGTCACCGCCGCGGCCGCGCTCGCCGGCGGGGTGGTCACCGACCCGGACGCGCCGACCGGGGCGCCCTTCCCGTACGTGATGCCCGGGACGACCACGCCGCTGGTGAACGACAGCGCGGCCTGTGACCGGCCCGGCCAGTCGCTGGACGCCGCGATGACCGCCAGCTGCAACAGCGTCATGGGCTACCTCGGGGTGCAGACCGGGCTGGAGAGGATGGTGGCCACGGCCGAGGGCTTCGGCTTCAACGACCCGAAGCTGGACCTGCCGGTGCGCCCGGCCCGGTCCAACTTCGACACCGCGATGAACCGGTCGCAGCTGGCGCTCTCCTCGATCGGGCAGTTCGACACCGCGGCCACCCCGCTGGTGATGGCGATGGTCGCGGCCGGGGTCGCCAACGACGGGACGGTGATGCGTCCACAGCTTGTGGACAAGCTGACCAGGAGCGACGGCACCGTGGTGCAGCTGATGAAGCCGGCCGTGTACAAGCGGGCGCTGACCCCGGCGGTGGCCGGCCAGGTACGGAAGCTGATGACCGACGTGGTGGAGAACGGCACCGGAGGCAACGCCCGGATCGCCGGGGCGGTGGTCGGCGGCAAGACCGGCACCGCCGAGCACGGGGTGGACAACAGCGGGACGCCGTACGCCTGGTTCATCTCCTGGGCCAAGCCGGCCGGCTCGGACGCGGTGCCGACGGTCGCGGTGGCGGTGGTGGTCGCGGACAGTGACGCCACCGACGTCACCGGTGGCGCGCTGGCCGCGCCGATCGCCCGGTCGGTGATGCGGGCGGTGCTCGACCGCTGATCCGATGTGGCCGCTGACCTGGCCTTCTATCCGATGTCCGGCAAGTCAGCCGTGTGCGAAGTGTCTGGTTTGTTATCCGCGGTGCGCCGGTTCGTACAATGCGCCGATCAAGACTGTTCGTTTGCGACACTGGTGCATTCGCGGGGTACTGTCCCATGTTTGTTCGGTTGGTCCCCGATGGCACCCCTTGGTGCCCGGGTGACCTGCTCGCTAGGACACCCTCCCCTGCCCAGAAGGACCGCGGTTTTGGCCAGCAACACCCTTGGTGCGCGTCTGCTGCGACGCAAGCCCGTCTCGACCCTGATCGCGGAGAGCGAGGGCCGCAGCGGCCTTCCGGCGGGCGCGCCCGAGGAGGGCGGACGCTCCGGCATCCACCTGCGCCGCTCCGTCGGCCTCTGGCAGCTGTCCTCGATCGGCATCGGCGCCACCATCGGCACCGGCATCTTCTTCGTGCTCGGCAGCGCGGTGCCCGCGGCCGGGCCGGCGGTCATCCTGTCCTTCGTGATCGCCGCGGTCACCGCCGGACTCACCGCGCTCTGCTACGCCGAGATGGCCTCGGCGATCCCGGTCTCCGGCTCCTCGTACTCCTACGCCTACGCCACCCTCGGCGAGGGCGTCGCGTTCGGCGTCGGCATCTGCCTGCTGATGGAGTACGGCGTCTCCGCCTCCGCGATCGCGGTGAGCTGGGCCGAGTACCTCAACAAGTTCCTCGACCTGGCCTTCGGGTTCAAGATCCCCGAGCAGCTGTCCGGCGCCCCCGGCGGCGGTCACTGGTTCAACCTGCCGGCGCTGCTGCTGGTCGCGATGGTCTGCTTCCTGCTGATCCGCGGTGTCAGCGAGTCGGTGAAGGTCAACGCGGCCATGGTCGGGATCAAGATCCTGATCCTGCTGCTGTTCGTCGGCGTCGCGCTCACCGGCTTCCACTCCGGCAACCTGACCCCGTTCATGCCGCTCGGCATCGGCGGCGTGAAGATCGCCGCGTCCAGCATCTTCTTCTCCTTCATCGGCCTGGACGCCGTGTCCACCGCCGGCGAGGAGGTCAAGAACCCGCGCCGCACCCTGCCGATGGCGATCATCATCTCGCTGGTCGTGGTGACCCTGCTCTACATCCTGGTCGCGCTGGCCGGCATCGGCGCCCAGCCGTGGGGCCAGTTCAAGGACCAGGAGGCCGGCCTCGCCCAGATCATGCAGGACATCACCGGCCAGAGCTGGCCCGCGATGATCTTCGCGGTCGGCGCGATCGTCTCGATCTTCAGCGTCACCCTCGTGGTGATCTACGGCCAGACCCGCATCCTGTACTCGATGGGCCGTGACGGCATGCTGCCCGAGCGCTTCGCCCAGCTCTCCCCGCGCACCGGCACCCCGGTCTGGAACACCCTCGTGGTGGGCCTCGGCGTGGGCGCGCTGGCCGCCTTCATCCCGCTGGACGTCCTGGCCGACATCACCAGCCTCGGCACCCTCATCGCCTTCTCGGTGGTCTCCATCGGCGTGATCGTCCTGCGCCGCACCCAGCCCGACCTGCCGCGCGGCTTCAAGGTGCCCGGCTACCCGGTCGTCCCGCTGCTCAGCGTCGGCTTCTGCATCTACCTGATCACCGGCCTGCACGCCGACACCTTCCGGGCCGGGGCGATCGCCCTCGCCGTCGCGGTGGTCGTCTACTTCGGCTACAGCATCAAGCACTCCCGGCTGGAGAAGGCCGAGCAGCAGGCCGTCCCGGTCGACACCAACGCCGGCTGACCGGGTCGTTACCCAATCGTGAAGGGCCGCCGCTCGGTACGACACCCGGCGGCCCTACGCGCGTAGCGCGACAACCGGTGCCGGACGCCATGGCGACAGGGCCCGGCCCGCACCCATAACCTTCCACCATGGTGAGCACCCGCACGCCCGGCTTCTCCCGCCCGCGCGGCCGCTACACCGGCCGCGTCAGAACGCCGGCCCAGACCATCCGCGCCGAACTGCCGTCCAGACCCGGACGGCCACCGAGAGGCTTCTCCGCCCGGCCGTTCCCCCGGCAGCGTGGCGAGAGCGCATTTCCACCCACGCTCGATCGATGGAATCCCGCCCGGCTCGCCTCGCTGCGCTCCGTCCAGCTGCTCGGCTGTCTGATCGCGGCCGGCTGGGCCGCCGCCTTCCCGCTCGTCTCCGACCTGCCCAACCAGCGGCTGTGGGGCCTCGTCGCGGCCCCCGCCTACCTCCTGGCCGGCCTGTTCTGCCTCACCCTGCCGCGCCGCTACGCGCCCCAGGCGGCCGCCGCGGTAGGCCTCGCGGGCGCCGTGTTCGCCCCGCTCGGACTGCTCGCCCTCACCGGCCGCCACCAGTCCGAGGTCATGGTGGTCGAACGCTCGGCCCACCTCCTGCTCACCACCGGTGACGCGTACCTGCCGCACCCGGTCGTGGTCACCGACTACAACCCGTACCTGCCGGCGATGGCCCTGTTCGGACTGCCGCGCCAGCTGCTCGGCAACTCCACCGCCTTCGCCCGGGTCGCCGGGGACGCCCGGATCTGGTTCGCCCTCACCTTCGTCGCCTGCCTGCTGGGCGCCTGGCGGCTGCTGCGACCCACCCGGGACCGCGCGCCGCTGCTGCCGCTGGCCGTCCTCACCGCCTCGCCGCTGATAGCGCTCGCCCTGGCCGTCGGCGGAGTCGACCTGCCGCTGATCGGCGTCTGCTGCCTGGCCATGGCGCTCGCCGAGCGGGACCGCACGGTCGGCGCCGGACTGGTGCTCGCCCTCGCCTGCAGCCTCAAATGGACCGCCTGGCCGGCCCTGCCGGTCGCCGTCCTGCTGCTCTGGCGGCTCTACGGCCGAAGGCCCGCCACCCGCACCGCGCTGATCGGGGTCGGGGTGAGCGCGGCGGTGATCCTGCCGTCCGTCCTGACCCAGGCGGACCAGCTGCGCGACCAGGTGGTGCGCTTCCCGCTCGGGATGACCGCGATCCGCACCCCGGCCGGCAGCCCGCTGCCCGGCAAGGTGCTGGCCGGGTTCGGTCCGACCGGGCACTCCATCTCCCTGGCGCTGATGACCCTGGCCCTGATCGGGGTGGCGATCTGGCTGCTGGCCCGGCCGCCGGTCTCCGCGATCGCCGCCGCCGACCTGCTGGCCGCGGGGCTCGCGATCGCTTTCATGCTCGCCCCGGCCGGGCGGTTCGGGTACCTGGCGCTGCCGGCCGTCCTGGTGATCTGGCCCCGGCTGGCCGCCCGGCGGTGGAGCAGCCGCCGCCGGATCCCGCCCCGGCCGCTGCCGGACCCTCCGGAGCCCGCGCTGCCGCGACGCTGAGCGGGCGGTCTCGCCCGCCCCGGAACGCACCGGGGCCCGCTCGGCCTTCTCGGCTGAGCGGGCGTGGTCGCTTCTGTCTTTCGGTACCGGCGCGCCCCTTCGGCTCGGGGAGGGCGCGTGCGGGTCAGCGGCTGCCCGCCGCCTTGAGCAGCGAGGCGACCGCCGGGCCGGCCGCGTCGACGCCGTGGCCGCCGCCCTGGACCTCGGCGGCGACCGCGAGGTTGCCGCGGAAGGCGGTGAACCAGCTGTTGGTGGTGGACGCGCCCTGGACCTCGGCGGAGCCGGTCTTGGCGCCCGCGTTGTCGGTGATCCCGGCCATCACGTCCTTGGCCGTGCCGCCGACGGCGGTGGCGTTCATCATCGCGCGCAGCTTGCCGGCGACGTCCGGCGAGATCTGGCGGGCCGCCGTCTGCTGCGGCAGGCCGGCGACCAGGATCGGCTGCTTGAACGCGCCGCTCTGGACGGTCGCCGTGATCGAGGCGATGGCCAGCGGGTTCATCTGGACCTTGCCCTGGCCGATGTAGTTCATGGCCTGCTCGTCCTTGCTGCCCGGGGTCGGCGGGATCTTGCCGTCGGCGTTCGGCAGGCCGGTCTTCCACTCCAGGCCGATGCCGTACACGTCCTTGGCCGTGCTGGACAGCGTCTCGGGCTTGAGGCTGGTCAGGCCCTGGTTGATGAAGGCCGTGTTGCAGGACACCATGAAGTCCTGCTGGAGCGTGTTGTTCGGGAAGGCGCCCGGGAAGTCGTTCGGGATCGCCACCGGGTTGCTGCTCTTCTCCGGGCAGGCCACCGTGCTGTCCGGGTTGATCCCGGCCTCCAGCAGGGCCGTCGAGGTGACGATCTTCATCGTCGAGCCGGGGGCGAGCAGGCCGGTGAAGGCCCGGTTCTGGCCGTTGGCGGGGGCGTTGGCGAAGGCCAGCACCTGGCCGGTGCTCGGCTCGATCGCGACGATCGAGCCGTTCTTGCCGCCCAGGTCGGTCATCGCCTTCTCGGCGGCGGCCTGGATGGCGTTGTCGATGGTCACCTTGAACGGCTTGCCGGGCTTCGGCTCGACGATGGTGAACAGCTTGTCGGCGGCGGCCTTGCCGGACGGGTCCGTGATCACCACCGCGCTGCCCGCGTCCTGGTCCTTGTTCGGGTCCGGCGGCAGCAGCTTGCGGGCGTTGTCCTGCAGGGTGCTCATCAGCGCCGGGGTCAGCGAGGCGCCCTGCAACGGCTTGCCGTTGCGGTCCACCACGGTGGACGGCGGGGAGAAGACCTGCTGGGTGGCGATCGTCTCGCTGCCGGACAGATGCGGGTGGATCACCGAGGGCGCCCAGTGCACGGCCGGGGTGTTGTCGCTCATCTTCACGACGCCCAGGAAGCCGTTGTAGTCCCAGACCCGGCTGGTGCCCTCGAACTCGGCTCGCGCCTTGAAGCCCATCAGCACGCCGGTGGGCCCGGGGGTGGCGGAGGCGGACGGCGAGTCGGTGGCGCCGGGGGTGCCGGTCGCGGACGGGGTCGCCGAGGCCGCGCCGGTGGGCTTGGCCGGGGTGGGAGTGCCGGTGGCCGAGGCGAAGGCCTGCGGGGTGGCCGGACCGGCCGGGGTCAGGGTCAGCGCGCTCGGCTTCACCTGGTCCTTGAAGGCCGTCAGCGCCGTGGTGGCCGCGGCCGGGTCGTCCGTCAGCGAGGCCGCCTTGGCGACGTCGCCGGACGCCCAGGCCGCCAGGAAGTCCTTCGCGCCGTTCGCCGCCTGATCGGCCGTGGGGGGTTCGGCGACCACCGTCCGGGGCTTCTTGTCGTCGGAGGACCCGGAGCCCGAGCCGCCCATCAGGCTGTACGCGCCGTAGCCGCCGCCCGCGAGGACGACGATGGACACGCCGGTGATGATGCCGATCTTCGCGCCACTGCGCATGGTGCAGTTCCCCCAGGGGTCTCGCGGCCGGGCGCCGCCGG
The DNA here is from genome assembly GCF_040609455.1 of Kitasatospora sp. NPDC004669. Lineage (NCBI taxonomy): Bacteria > Bacillati > Actinomycetota > Actinomycetes > Kitasatosporales > Streptomycetaceae > Kitasatospora > Kitasatospora sp. NPDC004669. The sequence continues at coordinate 77,671 of NZ_JBEXKB010000006.1, read as the reverse complement.
CCGGGGGCCGGAAACGCGGTACGCCCCCACCCTAGGCAGCGCGGATCGGTGCGCCGACGAAACGCCCGGGACTTGTGACGGATCTGGTACGTGTCGTGCACCGCATACGGACGGTTCGGGGGTTTCGTGTGTGGACCGGCCCCGGCGGTCGGCTCAGATCCAGCTGTTGAACCACATCCGGCCGCGCCAGTCGTCCAGCGGGATCGTCTGCCCGGTGAACAGCGGGAAGAAGTAGAGGTAGTTTCGATCTCCCCAGCCTCTACGGCTCTGACCTGGCCGTACGCCCCGCCCCCGGGCCGTGTCAGGCCCCTGGGGCCGTCTCGGGGCCGTCAGGCAGCTTTCCGAAGGCCCGATACATGCCGTCCACGGCGTTCCGCGTGCGGCTCTCGCTGCTCGGCATCAGGTGGGTGTAGACCCGCAGCGTGAATCCCGGGTCCTCGTGGCCGAGGTACTGACTCAGGGCCCGGACGTTCTCGCCAGCGTCCAGCAGGACGGAGGCGTAGAAGTGCCGCAGGGCGTGCATTCCGTGTTCGCGGGCGCTCTTATACCGCTCCCCCTTCCCGGCCTCCGGAATGATGCCAGCAGCGGCCAGGGCGGGCTTCCAGAGGTGGTCATCGAAGTGGCTCGGGCGGACGAAGTCCTGAGTCGTCCCCATGAAGACGACCTTGCGGGTCACAGGCGGCCCGCTCAGCGTCCCCCACGGAAGAGTGATCTCCACAGGCGGGAAGCGCTTCATGTGCTCGCGGAGCGCCGCCGCCACGGCCGGCGGCAACGGCACGTCGCGGACCTTGCCTCGCTTTGGGAGGGCGAAGACGAACTTCCCCCGCACCCGCTTGAGCTGCTGCCGGACGGCCAGCCAACCGCTGTCGAACCCGATCGCCTCGACCGGCAGTCCGAAGATCTCGCCCTGCCGGAGACCGCACCCGCCGCCAAGGTCGACCATGGTCCGGAAGCGCTCCGGCAGGGCTCCCTGAACGGCGAACACCTGGTCCGGCGTCCAGGGGACGACACGGGTGGGCTCTGCCTTCGGCATCCGGACGGACTTCACTCGGCACGGGTTCTTGAGGATCAGGCCGTCGTCCACGGCGGCGCTGAACACGGTCGACACCGTGCCGTAGATGATCCGCTGGTAGGAGGCGGCCGGCGCGGTCTTGGGCAGGTTGGTCAGCCAGGTGCGCACGTGGCCGGGCTGGAACGAGACGAGCGGCCGGGAGCCGATGGCCTCGAAGACGTGCAGCCGCAGGTGTCGCTCCAGCGCGCCCCGCTCGTTGGTGTCGCCCTGGTGGCTGCTGAGCCAGTTCTCCGCGAACTGGCGGAAGGTCAACCGACTCGCCCGAGGGTCGGTGTAGGTGCCACGGGACATGTCGGCCGCGATCTCGATCAGCCAGTTCTCGGCCTGGCGCTTCTGCCGGTCGGGGAAGCTCCGGCTCTTCTCCTTGCCGTCCGGGCCTTCATAGCGGGCCCGGTAGCGCTTGCCTGTGCCGTAGCGGTCGGTGCGGACGCGGTGGGGCTTGCCGTCCGGGCCCTTCTCGGTCTTGTACCAGCGGTCTTGGATGTGTCCGGCCATGGGGCCGCTCCTAGGTGTTGGGGTGTGGGTGTGCTGCGGGCAGGGAGGGAGGCGGCTGGTGGCGCGTGAGAGCGGTTTCGGGGCCGCTAGCGGGGGCGTTCGGGACGCCTCCCTGCATCCCTGGGGCGCTGTTCTTCCTGGTGAGGGCGGAGTTGGTGGCCAGGGAGGCGGTCAGGGAGTTCTCCCTACCTCCCTGGCGCCTCCCTGGTGGTTCAGGCGGCCTGGTGGGTCTGGTCGGTGACCCACTGGGCGACGGCGTCGGGGTGGTAGCGGAGGTGGCGGCCGGCGCGGAAGGCGGGCGGGCCGGTGCGCTTGCGGCGCCACTGGTAGACGGTCTCCAGCGGGACGCCGAAGAGGGAGGCGATGTCCTCGGGGGTGAGGAATCGGGCGGGCAGGGAAACTACGGCGGGGCCGGTGTCGGGCTGGGTGCGGTGGTTGGCCAAGGTGCTCTCCTGGGCTGTCGTCTCGCCTGTCGCCTGTCTTGTCGCCTGTCTTGTCGCCTGTCTTGTCGCCTGTCGTCCCGCAGGTGGGAGCGGGGTTCCGGGTTCTGCAGGCGGTTTGGCGGGGGTGAGGCGACAGGCGACAGGCGGGCTGGGCCGTGGTGGCAGGGCGGCGGTCTGTGGTCTGTCAGCGGAGGTGTCAGGGGTGGGTGTCAGCGGCTGTCAGAGGCGGTCTGACAGCGGGTCTGCCTAGGGGTTTGGGTGTCAGGGGGTGTCAGGTGTCAGGGGTGTCGGGCCTCTGACGGTTCGGTGGTGGGTGGGCTCGTTGTGTGGGGCACACGGAGGGCTCGGCGTGTGGCCCTGGGGCCGGTTCCGGGGCTCGGGGTGGGGCTGTGTGGGGCTTGGTGTGTGCCCCACACGGGTCACACGGGCAGGTCGGAGGGGCACACAGCCTGTGTGGGGCACACGGCCGCGTGTGTGGCCCTGTGTGGGGCTGCTCGGGCCGTTCGGTGACCGGCTGGGCTTCACCCAGGGGTTGCTGTGGGTGGCCGTACTGGGGTGGTCACCGGGTAGTGGGTAGTGGGGCGGAGCGTGCGAGCGGGTCCCGTTTCGGTCCCCGGGAGGGGCGCTACTGGGTAGTGGGGTGCGCCCCAGTACCCAGTACTCGGTAGCTGTGCGTGATGGCTGAGGGCTTCCTCGCGCGTACGCGTGCACGCGTGCTTGGGACCCTCGGACGCACGGAGCGGGCGTTGATGATGAGCGCGGAGCGTGAGCGCCCGGTCCGGTTCCCATCTCCCCCCACCCACCCCCCACCCGGAGGGAGAGTCCGTTTCGGGCTCCTGAGCGGGTGGGGGGAGCCTTGGGAGATGGGTGGGGGGTGGGTGGGGGGACGTCCGGGTCCTGTGCCCGGTGACGCCTAGCGACCAGTGGAGGGATGCGGGGGCGGCCCGGGGCGGGTTTCGGGGTTCAGCCGGCCGGGGCGCTAGACGCTAGGCGGCTGGTCACTGCGGGTGGTGGACGCTAGCGGGGTCGCTAGGTCTAGCGACCGGTGACGCTAGGCGCGTGGCCGTCCGGTGGGCGGCCGGGGCTTGGTGGGGAGCGGGCCCGGGGCGTCATGGCGGCCGGTGGGGCGTCCGTCCGGGTGGCCGGTCGGGTGGTGCGGGTGGTGGTCGGGCGGGTCATGGTGTGGTCTCCGTTCGGGTCCGGGGGTGGTCCGAAAAGGCCGGAAAGGCCGTAAAGGGGTCTGAGCTGGGGTTTTGCGTGGCGGAAAGTGGTCCGGAATGGTCCGGAAAGGGTCCGGGAGGTTCGGGGCCGGGGGATCGCGGACCACTTTCCGGACCATTCCGGACCACTTTCCGGCAGCCGTTTTCGCAGGTCAGAGGGCTTTCCGGCCTTTCCGGCCTTTTCGGACCGCTCCTCAGTCGGGCGGGGCGTAGAGGTAGGTGGTCTGCTGGCGTCCGCCGGTGGAGAGCTGGGCGGCGGCGAAGCCGGGCAGCTGGCAGAGCCGGGCGGTGACGTCGGCGCGCTGGGTGGCGTTGAGCCGCTTCAACAGCACCTGCACCTGGCTCTGCGTCATCCCGCCCGCCCCGGCGGCCTTCACGGCCTGGATGAGCTTGTCGAGGTGCGGGTCGCCGGTGCTGGCGGCGGCGGTGGGGCCGAGGATGTGGGCGGCGCTGGCGCGGGCGTACCGGACCAGGGCCCACGCGGCGCGGAGGTGGGCTTCGGCGATGCGGTCGGTGTGGTCGAGGAGGGCGTAGACCATGGCCGTGCGCTTGGCGTAGGGGGCGGCGCGGGCGGTGAACTCCGCGATCGGGCCTTCGTCGCCCTCGTCCCCGCACAGCGCCGGGTAGACCTCCTCCCGCCACAGCTGGGCCGCCTCCGGGCTGAGCCGGACCTCGCCAACCCGCCTGGCGTCGGTGAGCACGGTCTTCCACGCAGTGGCGAGGTTGTCGATCAGCCCGTCCGGGGCGCCTTCGCCGTCCGGGTCGAGCAGGTTGCGGTGCACGAAGACTGGCAGGAAGCGGTTGTAGGTGCCTCCGGCCATCTCGGCGTCCTGCATCTTCGCCCGCAGCTCACGCGGGCTGATGTGGCCGATGACGGCGATGTGCGGGGCGGTGGCGTGCAGCGCGTCCCGGTTCATCACGCCCAGGTCTTCGCCGTTCCACGCCTGACGCAGGATGCCGCTCAGCGACGATCCCTCCCGCCGCCCCCGGGCCATGGTGACGCCGTACTCCGACTCGACGACCCACAGCCGCTTGTCGATGACGCCGGGGTCCTTCTCGCCGTCGCCGTCGCGGACCATCTCGATCAGGCCCTCGCCGGAGGACAGGCCGGAGCGGGTGTTGCAGGCGATGAAGTCCGGCACGGCCGCCTTGAACAGCCGCCTGGCGGTGTTGGTGCCCGCGCCCTTGCGCCCGGCGGCGGTGGCGCCGACCGTCAGCGCCCAGATCAGGGCCGGGTGACGATCATTGCCGATCCACATGAACGGACCCGGACCGATCGCGGCCCCGCCGGCGGACAACAGGTTCACCAGCACGCCCACCGGGTCGGCCTCCGTGGTCGGGTCCAGGTCGCGCACGGTGTCGCCGACCCAGCCGCAGAACACCTCCGGGTCCGGCACCGGGCCCGGCCGCGAGGGACGGTCGATCCCGGCCGCCGGGTCGTACATCGGGTTGGCGGCCTGTGGTCGACCGTCCGGGGTAGTGACGAGGTGGAGTTCGACGGGCATCAGGCGCTCTCCGCAAGGGTCGGGGTGTCGGGCAGGTCGACCTGACGGCCGGAGGGGTGGCGGTGACGGTGCCAGCCGGGGCGGCCGGGGATGGCCACCGGCGGCCAGCTGGAAGAGGCCACCACGGGGCGGCGGGCGGCTTCGACGGCGCGGGTGCGGCGCTCGGCCAGTTCCAGCGCGGTCGGGTGGTTGGACCAGGCCCGCACCGTGCGCACCAGCTCTTTCCAAGCGGCTTCGTCCTCGGCCACCCACTCGGCGCGGGCCTGCTCGCCGAGCACCAGGTCCGTGCGGAGCCCGGCGTGAATGAACTCCGGGGCGTGCTCGGCCTGCTGGCGCCAGGCTTCGGCGGCGATGATGAGCGCGGCCTCACGGCGCGGGTCGCCCGCCGGGAGGGCGGCGAAGGCGGGGGAGCCGTAGTCGGGGATACCGACGGGCTGTCCCCACCGGTCGAGCACCACGGCCGGGCTGACCCGCCGGAGCACGCTCACGAACCGGTCGGCGGCCCACCGGGCGGTGGAGCGGTGCGCGTCCCGGGTCGGCGTGGGGAGGGCGATCGGGTCGGGCAGGACCGTTTCAACCGCGTCCGAGTCCGTTTCAGCGGCACCGGCGGCGGGGGTGTTCATCGGATGCTCACCGGCGCTCACGGCGTCGTGTTCACCGCTCATAGCCGGGCCCGTTTCAGGTCCGCCGGGCGCCGCTTCAACCACGCGGCCGGGCGTTTCAGCGGCGGGGTGAACGGGGCGGTGAACACCCGACTGAACGGCGCTCACGGCGGGGCGTTCACCGCTCGCGGTCGGACCGGTTTCAGGTCCACGGGCGCCCGTTTCAGCGGCGGCGGGCCGGGTTTCAGGTCCGGCTGGTGGAGGTTCCTGGGGGCGAGAGTCGGCCCCGTTGTGGCTGGTCACAGCTACTCCTGCAAGGGTCGGGAGTCGGGCTGGAAGTCGGGGGTGTTCACCGGGAACGGAGTCGGGTGGCGGTTGGGTCATGACTGCTGGTCAGTGAGCGACCGATGCTTGGGGGTAAAGGGCGGGAACGCTTCCCGTGAGCACGGGAACGGTCGGCGGGTAGCGCCGGGAACGGTTCCGTGAGCGGCGGTGAACGGTCGGGTGTTCACCGCACCGCGCGTGCCCCTGAAAGTCAGCCAGCTGCCCTTGAAACGGGGCCGCCGGCCGGGGCGTACTCGTGTACTCGGGTACGTACTCCGGGCAGGTGCGAGGCCGTGAGCGCCGGTGAGCGATGGTCGGTCGGGCGTCGGTGTACCCGCCGCACTCGGGCGGTCGGGTACACCGGTCAGCGGCAGCGGGTACGTGTACCCGGCGGGCCCGGTGAGCGGGTCGTGAGCGCCCGTGAGCGTCGGTGAGCGCCCGCACGGAGAGGCTCGTCAGGCGGCGGCCTGGGTCGCCAGGGACAGGGCCGGGGTAGCGGGCGGTTCCGGGGCGGTGACGCCGAAGACGTGGGTGATGACGTTTCCGAGGCTGACCGTGAAGGCGTGGAGGTTGGAGGTGCGGCGGCCGGTGTAGATGTCCATGGCCATGTCCGCGAAGTCCTCGGCGGTGTCGTAGCCGGTCTGCGCGAGCGTGAACCGAAGGCAGTCCACGATGTTGGCCTCGTTGCCGGTCTCCAGGTCCTCGTGCGTCAGCATCAGGCCGGAGGTGAACAGCAGGCGGCCGAGGATCTCCGCGAACGACAGGTGCAGGGTCACCTGCACCGCCACACGCGGGCGGGTCTCGCCGGGGTCGGACTCGCCGAGCACGCTCACCTGGGAGCTGATGGAGCCGATGGTCAGTGGCTGGGTGTTGAGCGATCCGTGCATGATGGAACTCCCTTCACTGGGGATGGGAGCGACGGTCTTTCTTGGCGGATTGGGCGTCGCTCCCACTGCTGCTACCTGGGCCTTTGCGGGCACCGTCGACCGGTCGAACCGGCCTCTCAACTGGTGCGCACCAGTAGTCTGCAACTGGTGCGTACCAGTGGTCAAGGGGCTCGCTGCGTGTCCGTCAGTTCCGGCCACGTCTCTATGGAACGACGTGAGCCAACAACCCGGTAGCCAGCAGGGGTTAACCCAGTTTTGTTAACCCCCAGTGCAGCGCCGTCGAATGGGGGATGCTGGCTGGAAAGCAGCATCACCACGGCAGGGGTGAGCACGTGTCAGAGCGTCTACGGCAGGCCCGGAAGGGGCGTGGTTGGTCGCAGGACCGGCTGGTGCGGGAGGTGGGCAGCTACGCGGAGCGGCACCTGATCGACGTAGCGACTCCGGCGAGCCTCCGGGTCTACGTCTCGGAGTGGGAGAACGGTCGCCGAACGGTCTCGGAGACCTACAGGGCGATCCTCCGGGCGCTGCTGGGCATGACGGACGACGAGCTGTTCGGCGAGCCGTCTGCGGGTGCTCAGCCAGCGGCGGACGGCTATGACGAGCTGCTCGGGCGTATCGACTCCGCCCGGACCATCAGCCTGGGGATGGTCGACGCCTTCCTGAACCAGACGGAGCTACTCCGCAGCTTCGACCGGCAGATGGGCGCTGCGGCGCTGGTCGACCAGATGCGGGCGCATCTCGACTCGCTGGAGGACGCACTGACCTTCGCCGTCCTGCCGGACGCCCGCCGGCCGGTGGCCAAGGCGCTGGCCGGAGCAGCCACGCTCGCCGCCTGGCAGGCCCTCGACGTGGGCGCGGTGGAACGGGCCTGGCGGCACTACGAACTGGGGAAGAGGGCGGCTGCGGAGGCGGAGGCGCCGATGTACCTCGCTCACGCGATGGCTGAGCAGGCGTACGTACTGGTCGATGCCGGACGGGTGCAGATGGCTGTGGACCTGGTCCGGGACGCCCGGCGAACCGGGGGCTCGAAGGTGTCCCCGCGGCTTGCCGCGTGGCTCCTGGCGGCGGAGGCGGAGATGTGCGCGAAGGCCGGTCTGGCCGACGACTGCCGACGTGCACTCGACCAGGCCGCGTCGGCGCTCCCGGACGGCAATGAGAGCCGCGATCCGGAGATGGCGAGCATCTTCCTGAACGCCAACCACCTGGCCCGCTGGCGCGGCAACGCGCTGGCCATGCTCGGCGAGGATGACGCCGTGGCGGAGCTCTACGCGGCCTTGTCTCAGATGGACCCGGCGTTCATCCGGGCGACGGCAGGGCTGCGGTGCGACCTCGCTCAAGCGCACCTGGTGCGCGGGGAGTTCGGGCAGGCGAAGGAGCATTTGCAACAGGCCCGCCTCCTGGCCAACCGAACGGGTTCGGTCAGGACCAGGAGGCGGATCGAGCAGCTCACTCGGAGGGTGTAAGCCCGCCAGCACGAGACGCGAGGACGTGGAGGAGCGCCACCAGCGTGCCGGAGCCTTGCAGCTTGTCCTGGGCCATCAGGCTGGGGATGTCGGCCAGCGGAATCCACTCGATCCGTCCGGCTTCTTCCTCGTCCGTGGGGTCACCGATGAGCGTCGCGCCCTGTCCCACGAAGATCTCGTGCGGGGAGTCGACCATGCCCACCATCGGCTGGAAGGTCACGGCGTGCTGGAGCTTGGTGGGGCGCCAGCCGGTTTCTTCCTCGACCTCCCGTGCGGCAGCTGTCGCCGCGTCCTCGCCGGCGTCCACGATGCCGCCGGGGAGTTCCCAGCCCCACTTGTTCGGGACGAACCGGTAGCGCCACAGCATCAGGACCCTGTCTTGGTCGTCCACCACGGCCGTAATCGCCACGTGGTGAAGCCGGACGACGTGGCTCTCGTACCGCTCGACCCCAGGCGGTTCCACGTCCACCAGGGTGAGCTTCACCCACGGGTTGTCGTAGATCGTCCGTTCGCCGTGGATGCGCCACGGCTCAAGCTCACCCTGGGTGCTCACGCTTCCGTGTCCCACCTTGGACCTGGTGACGAAGTAGCCGCGTCCGTGCTGAGCCTCGATCAGGCCTTCGGCCGCGAGCCTCGCCAGCACGAGCCGGACCGTAGTCCGACTGGCGTCCAGGTCGGTCACCAGCGTGCGCTCGGAGGGCAGCTTCGCGCCCGCCGCCAGTTCGCCGGTCTTGATCCACTCGCGGATCGTCCGCTCAACTCGCTCGGTCTTCCCGTCCATGCCTTCCACGCTCCAGATTCGGCTAACTGGTACGCACCACTGTAGGGGCCGCCCCCTGTCGCCGTAAGAGGCTCGGGTGACCCCTCTGCCGGGGCCGCGCCTGGGCCGCCTGTGGGCCGTCCCATGGCGGCCAATGATGACCAACAACGACAACTGACGACGGGTGAGGCGAGCTGAGCGGCCGCCGATTCGCCAGCTAGATCCAGCTGTTGAACCACATCCGGGCGCGCCAGTCGTCCAACGGGATGGTCTGCCCGGTGAACAGCGGGAAGAAGTAGAGGAAGTTCCAGACGATCAGCAGCACCACCAGGCCGGCCGTCGTCGAGCCGATGATCCGGCGGTCCCGGGAGGCACCGGCCGGTCCGATCAGGGCGCCGACCAGCATCGTCACCGCGAGCACCAGGAACGGGACGAAGACCACCGCGTAGAAGAGGAAGATCGTCCGCTGCTGGTAGAGGAACCACGGCAGGTACCCGGCCGCCAGGCCGCACAGCAGCGCGCCGGCCCGCCAGTCCCGCCGGAACGCCCAGCGCCACAGGCAGTACACCAGCGCCAGCACGGCCGTCCACCACAGCAGCGGGGTGCCGATGCCCAGCACCTCGCGGGCGCAGTCGGCGGCGGTGCAGCCGTTCTGGCCGAACTTGGGGGACTCGTAGTAGAAGGAGACCGGTCGGCCCAGCACCAGCCAGGACCACGGGTTGGACTGGTAGGTGTGCGGGTCGCTCAGGTGGGTGTGGAACTCGTAGACCGTCGAGTGGTAGTGCCACAGGGCACGCAGGCCCTCGGGTATCCACGGGTAGTCGGTGGAGCGGCCGACCGCCCAGTCCCGGCCCCAGCCGCCCTGGCCGGGCGCGTTGCTGCTGGCGAACCAGCCCCACCAGGAGGCGATGTACACCGCCACCGAGACCACGACGACCGACACGAAGGCCGGCACCGCGTCCCGGGCGAGCACCGCCAGGTACGGGCGCGGGGCACCGGCCAGCCGACGGGCGCCGACGTCCCACAGCACGGTCATCAGGCCGAACGCGGCCGCCACGTACAGGCCGCTCCACTTGGTGGCGCAGGTCAGGCCGACGCAGACGCCGGCCGCGATCCGGTACGGGCGCCAGCCCAGGTTGAGCCGCTGGGCCAGCTCCGGGTCCGCCACCCCGCCCAGGCGGGCCGCCAGCCGGGCACGGGTGCGGTCCCGGTCCAGCAGCAGGAAGCCGAAGGCGGCGACGATCCAGAACATCACCACCAGGTCGAGCAGCGCCGCCCGGCTGAGCACCAGGTGCAGGCCGTCCACCGAGAGCAGCAGGCCGGCCACGCAGCCCAGCAGGGTCGAGCGGAACATCCGGCGGGCGATCCGGGCCAGCATCAGCACCGACAGGGTGCCGAGCAGGGCCACCGCGAACCGCCAGCCGAAGGGGTTCATGCCGAACAGCTGCTCGCCCGCGCCGATGATCCACTTGCCGACCGGCGGGTGCACCACGTACGAGGGCGTCGGGCGGTACGGGACGGCCGCGCCCGGCGTCATGATCGTCGTGTTGGCGTCCTCCGGCCAGCTGATCTCGTAGCCGCCGTGCCAGAGCGCGTAGGCGTCCTTGGCGTAGTAGGTCTCGTCGAAGATGATCGCGTGCGGCTGGCCGAGGTTGGTGAACCGCAGCAGCCCGGCGAACACCGCCACCGCGATCGGGCCCAGCCAGCCGGACCAGCGGCACAGGAAGTACCAGAGGCCCTGCGGCAGCGAGATCCCCAGCCGCAGCAGCAGCGGCGACTGCGGTACGTCCCGCCCGGTCACCCCGGGGCCGTCCGGCATCGGCGGGACCAGGCGTTCGGTGAGCGTCGCGACGGGGCGGGGCCGGTAGCCGTGGCGGGCCAGGCGCTCCGGCCAGTTCATGGGTGACCGGGGTGAGCGGGGGGACGGCAGGCCGACACCGCCCTGCGCGGAGTGGTCCGTACCAGTGGGCGTCTGCGCCGCCGTGTCGCCGTTCATCCGCCACATCGTAGGGGCGCTCTTCGTGCGCGTGACCGGTCCCTCGGAAGCTGCCCGAATCGTCACCAAAAGCCCCGGCCCGGCGGAGCTGGAAGGATGGGGTCCGTGACAGGAGTACTCGTTCTCGCAGGCACCCCCATCGGCGACGTCTCGGACGCCCCGCCCCGGCTGCTCACCGAGCTGGCCTCGGCGGACGTCATCGCGGCCGAGGACACCCGCCGGCTGCGCCGGCTCACCCAGGCGCTCGGGGTGACCCCGGCCGGGCGGGTCGTCTCCTACTTCGAGGGCAACGAGGTCGCCCGCACCCCCGAACTGGTCGAGGCGCTGCTCGGCGGCGCGCGGGTGCTGCTGGTGACCGATGCCGGGATGCCCTCGGTCTCCGACCCCGGCTACCGGCTGGTGGCGGCGGCCGTCGCGGCGGACGTGAAGGTCACCGCGGTGCCCGGGCCGTCCGCGGTGCTCACCGCGCTCGCGCTGTCCGGCCTGCCGGTCGACCGCTTCACCTTCGAGGGCTTCCTGCCGCGCAAGACCGGCGACCGGGCCCGGCAGCTGGCCTCGATCGCGGCCGAGCCGCGCACCATGGTCTTCTTCGAGGCGCCGCACCGGATCGCCGAGGCGCTGGCCGCGATGGCCGAGGCGTTCGGGCCCGAGCGGCCGGCCGCCGTGTGCCGCGAGCTCACCAAGACCTACGAGGAGGTCAAGCGCGGGCCGATCGGCGAGTTGGCGGCCTGGGCGGCCGAGGGCGTCAAGGGCGAGATCACCGTGGTGGTCGCGGGCGCCCCGCCGGCCGCGCCGCAGGAGCTGACCCCGGCCGAGCTGGCCCGGCTGGTGGCCATCCGGGAGGAGGCCGGGGAGCGGCGCAAGGAGGCCATCGCGGCGGTCGCGGCGGAACTCTCCGTGCCCAAGCGGGAGGTCTTCGACGCGGTCGTGGCGGCCAAGAAGGACGGGTTGAACGAGGCTTTGAAAAAGGGGTGAATTCCGAGGGGTTGCGTGGCGGACGGGGAGTCGTACCTTGGAGGGAAGGCCCCGGTAAACGCCCGTCGAGCTGAAGCTTCGGCCCTGGTTTCCGGGTTGCGGAAGGCCCTTCGTATAGGACTTCCCAACCCGCATCCAAGTCTTCACAAGAAGGGCGTCGGCCGGGGCGGTCCGGGCATTTCCTGGAATGGAAAGACCCAGCCGGGCGAGCGCCCGGCGGGCGCTGGGAGACGGCTATGAGCGAGATGATCGGTAGCCCCCTCGGTGGCAACGCACTGAGCGCGCCCGGCCTGGCCGGGCGGCCGCACACTCCCGTCGAGACCGTACGGGAGGCCTACTCCTTCGCGTGCCTGCGCTGCGGGTACGGCTGGGAGCAGGCGTACGACATCGAGCACCACATCGCCAAGGACGGCCACGTCGTGTTCGAGTACCACGCCAACGGTGTCCGGGTACCGTCCCCGCTGCTCAAGCCGACCTGCCCGGGATGCGGTGGTCACACCGTCCGGATCATGCGCGAGGGCCGGGTGGCCGTCGCCGACCAGCCCTGGCAGCACGCTCCCGGCTACCCGGCGCACGCCGAGCCGGCCGGGGCGCCCCCGGTGTCCGGGCCCGAGAAGCCGCGCGGACGCTGGGCCCGGTTCTGGTCGCGGCTGTTGGGCTAGGGCCTGACACAGACACGGGGAGCGCAACCGGGGCCGCCCGCCGCGAGCAGTGCGGTGGGCGGCCCTTCGCACGCCGTCGCGGGGGTAATGCGGTCGAGGCGGGTGTTCGGGCCCGACTAAGCTTTCCGACCATGGCGGCCACTGCAGAACACAGCACCACCGGGACGAGCGCCCCGGCGTACTACGTCTCCACCCCGATCTACTACGTCAACGACCGTCCGCACCTGGGCCACGCGTACACCACGGTGGCGGGCGACGTCCTCACCCGCTGGCACCGCCAGCGCGGCGAGAAGGTGTGGTACCTGACCGGCACCGACGAGCACGGTCAGAAGATCATGCGGACCGCCGAGGCCAACGGCGTCAGCCCGCAGGAGTGGTGCGACAAGCTGGTCGAGGAGGCCTGGAAGCCGCTCTGGGAGCACCTGGAGATCGCCAACGACGACTTCATCCGCACCACCCAGGAGCGGCACACCGCCCGGGTGCAGGAGTTCGTCCAGGATCTGTTCGACAAGGGCGAGATCTACAAGGGCGGCTACTCCGGCCCGTACTGCGTCGGCTGCGAGGAGTTCAAGCTCCCCGCCGAACTGCTGGACGGCGCCACCGCGGACGAGAAGCTCTGCGCCGTGCACAAGCGGCCGGTCGAGTGGCTGGAGGAGGAGAACTACTTCTTCCGCCTTTCCGCCTACGGTCCGAAGCTGCTGGAGTTCTACGCCGCCAACCCGGACTTCATCCAGCCGGCCTCGGCCCGCAACGAGGTGCTGCGCTTCGTCGAGCAGGACCTGAAGGACCTCTCGATCTCCCGCTCCACCTTCAACTGGGGCGTGCCGCTGCCCTGGGACGAGAAGCACGTCCTCTACGTGTGGGTGGACGCGCTGCAGAACTACATCACCGCGGCCGGTTACGGCAGCGACCCGGAGCGCTTCGCCGAGCTGTGGCCGGCCTCCGTCCACCTGGTCGGCAAGGACATCCTCCGCTTCCACGCGGTCATCTGGCCCGCCATGCTGATGGCCGCCGGGCTGCCGCTGCCCAAGCGGGTCGTCGCCAACGGCTGGCTGATGGTCGGCGGCGAGAAGATGTCCAAGTCCAACCTGACCGGCATCGCGCCCACCGACCTCACCTCGCACTTCGGCGTGGACGCCTACCGCTACTACTTCCTGCGGGCGATCCCGTTCGGCACGGACGGTTCGTTCTCCTGGGAGGACTTCACCGCCCGCTACACCTCCGAGCTCGCCAACGACTTCGGCAACCTGGCCTCCCGGGTCGCCGCGATGGTCGGCAAGTACTTCGGCGGGGAGCTGCCGGCCTCCGCCGCGCACGGTGACGCCGAGCAGGCGATCGCGGACGGGCTCGTCAAGGCCGTCGAGACGGCCGACCGGAAGATCGGTGAGGAGCTGGACTTCGCCGGCGGCCTCGCGGCGATCTTCGACTTCGTCAAGCAGGTCAACGGCTACCTCACCGAGCAGGAGCCGTGGAAGGTCGCCAAGGACGAGTCGGAGGAGGGCCGGGCGCGCCTGGCCACCATCCTCTACACCGCCGCCGAGGCGCTGCGCGGCACCGCCGTCCTGCTCAACCCGGTGATGCCGTCCACGGCCGAGAAGCTGTGGGCCTCGCTGGGCGCCGCCGAGGGTCTCGGCGCGCTCGCCGCGCAGACCGTCGCCACCGTCGGTGACTGGGGCCGGCTGCCCGCCGGTGCCACCGTCACCAAGGGCGAGATCCTGTTCCCGCGCCTGGAAGAGAAGCCGGCCTCCTGATGCCCGCCAAGGACGACGACCGGTCGACCCCGCCGCCGCTGCCGGAACCCCTGGCCGTGGCGGTGGCCGACTCGCACACCCACCTCGACATGCAGGCCGGAACCCCGGCCGAGGGACTGGCCCGGGCCGCCTCGGTCGGGGTCACCACGGTGGTCCAGGTGGGCTGCGACGTGCCCGGCTCGCGCTGGGCCGCCGAGCTGGCGGCCCAGTACGAGCAGGTGCACGCGGCCGTCGCCCTGCACCCCAACGAGGCGCCGCGGATCTTCCTCGGCGACGCCGACGGCTGGTCCGGCCAGCAGCGCAAGGCCGGCGGCCAGGCGGCGCTGGACGAGGCGCTCGCCGAGATGGACGCGCTGGCCGCGCTGCCGCAGGTGCTCGCCGTGGGCGAGACCGGCCTGGACTACTTCCGCACCGGGCCGGAGGGCGTGGAGATCCAGAAGGAGTCGTTCCGCCGCCACATCGAGATGGCCAAGCGGCACGGCAAGGCCCTGGTCATCCACGACCGGGACGCCCACGAGGACGTCATCGCCGTCCTGCTGGCGGAGGGCGCCCCCGAGCGGACGGTCTTCCACTGCTACTCCGGCGACGCCGAGATGGCCAAGGTCTGCGCCGAGCACGGCTGGTACCTCTCCTTCGCCGGCCCGGTCACCTTCAAGGCCAACCAGCCGCTGCGCGACGCCCTGCTCGCCACCCCGCTGGACCGGATCCTGGTCGAGACCGACGCCCCGTTCCTCACCCCGCACCCGTACCGGGGGCGGCCGAACGCGCCGTACCTGATCCCGGTCACGGTGCGGTCGATGGCCGCCACCCTGGGGCTGCACGAGGACGAGCTGTCGGCGGCGATCGCGGAGAACACCGCCCGGGCCTTCGGGTACTGAGCGCCGTCGCGGGCGTTGCCCCGAGTGTTGTCCCGGGCGCCGGTCCGAGTCCTGCCCCGAGTGCCGGCCTGAGGGGGCGTTCCGGTTCGGCGCGTCCGGACGGTGCCCCGTGCGCCCGTATCCTTGGCGCGTGAGCACCACCGACCCCACCTCTGACAGCCACCTGCTGGGCGCCGCCGACATCCGGGAGCTGGCGGCCGCGTTCGGCGTGAAGCCGACCAAGCAGCGCGGGCAGAACTTCGTCATCGACGGCAACACCGTGCGGCGGATCGTCCGGGCCGCCGACGTGACGGAGCAGGACGCGGTGGTGGAGGTCGGGCCCGGGCTCGGATCGCTGACGCTGGCGCTGCTGGAGGTGGCACGGCACGTCACGGCGGTCGAGATCGACCCGGTGCTCGCCCAGCACCTGCCGGACACCGTCGCCGCCCGGATGCCCGGCCGGGTGGACTCCTTCGACCTGGTGTTCAGCGACGCCATGGAGGTCACCGAGCTCCCCGGCCCGGCGCCCACCGCGCTGGTCGCCAACCTCCCGTACAACGTGGCCGTGCCCGTCCTGCTGCACATGCTGGCGACCTTCCCCAGCATCGAGCGGACCCTGGTGATGGTGCAGAGCGAGGTCGCCGACCGGCTCGCCGCCAAGCCCGGCAACAAGGTGTACGGCGTCCCGTCGGTCAAGGCCAACTGGTACGCCGACGTGAAGCGGGCCGGGGCGATCGGGCGGAACGTGTTCTGGCCCGCCCCCAACGTCGACTCCGGCCTGGTCTCGCTGATCCGCCGCGAGCCGCCGA
Organism: Kitasatospora sp. NPDC004669; assembly: GCF_040609455.1. NCBI lineage: Bacteria > Bacillati > Actinomycetota > Actinomycetes > Kitasatosporales > Streptomycetaceae > Kitasatospora > Kitasatospora sp. NPDC004669. The sequence continues at coordinate 61,850 of NZ_JBEXKB010000006.1, read as the reverse complement.
AGACCAGCGCCAGCCGCGAGGAGGTGTTCGCGGTGGTCGACGCCGCGTTCGCCCAGCGGCGCAAGACCCTGCGCGCCGCGCTGGCCGGCTGGGCCGGCTCCCCCGCCGGGGCCGAGCAGGCGCTCGCCGCCGCCGGGATCGACCACAAGCTGCGCGGCGAGATGCTGACGGTGGAACAGTTCGCCGCGATCGCCGAGCACAAGCCCGTCAAGGACAGCGAGCCCGCCAAGGACAGCGAGTGATCACCGTACGGGTCCCGGCCAAGGTCAACGTCCAGCTCGGCGTCGGCGGACTGCGCGCCGACGGCTTCCACGACCTGGCCAACGTCTTCTTCGCGGTCGCGCTCGGCGACGAGGTCACCGCGACTCCGGGCGAGGGCGTCACGCTGACCTGCTCCGGGCCGGACGCCGCCGTCGTCCCGCTGGACGACAGCAACCTCGCCGCCCGCGCCGCCCGGCTGCTCGCCGCCCACCACGGGATCGCCGACCCCGGGGTGCACCTGCACATCGCCAAGGCCATCCCGGTCGCGGGCGGCATGGCCGGCGGAAGCGCCGACTGCGCCGCCGCGCTGGTCGCCTGCGACGCGCTGTGGAAGCTGGACACCTCCTTCGAGACGCTGCTGGAACTGGCCGCCGAACTGGGCTCCGACGTGCCGTTCGCCCTGGTCGGCGGCGTCGCACTGGGCCGCGGCCGGGGCGAGATCCTGGAGTCGCTCGCCGTCTCCGGCACCTTCCACTGGGTCTTCGCGGTCGCCGAGGGCGGCCTGTCCACCCCCGCCGTCTTCCGCGAGTGCGACCGGCTCCGTGAGGAGGCCGGCACCGGCTCCAGCGACACCGACGTCCCCACCCCCGACGCCGACCCGGCCCTGCTCGCCGCCCTCGCCGAGGGCGACGCCGTCGCCCTCGCCGCCGCGCTCGCCAATGACCTCCAGCCGGCCGCGCTCTCGCTGCGCCCCGCGCTGGCCGCCACCCTGCGGGCCGGCACCGAGGCGGGCGCGCTCGGCTCCCTGGTCTCCGGCTCCGGGCCGACCTGCGCATTCCTGGCCAAGGACGCCGACGCGGCCACCGCCGTCGCCGAGGCGCTGCGGGCCTCCGGCACCTGCCGGACCGCGCACGCCACGTACGGGCCGGTGCCGGGGGCGTCGCTGCTGCGGTAGCGGTGTGGTCTCGGCGACCTCGGTCGCGCAGGCACTGGCTCCTCGCCCGGCAGTGGGGTGTCGGCGGGCCCATTAGGCTGGGGTGATCGGGGCGTCCCCGAGAGGGGCACCCCTCCGCTGAGGGCGGACCGCCCCGCGACCGCCGAACCCAGGAGCGCAGCACACGTGGCCGTCAACCTCGCCACCATCGAGTCCGTCACGAAGGTCTACGGCACCCGCACCCTGCTGGACGCGGTGAGCCTGGGCGTGAGCGAGGGCGACCGGATCGGCGTCGTCGGCCGCAACGGCGACGGCAAGACCACCCTGATCCGGATGCTCGCCAAGCTGGAGGAGCCCGACGGCGGCCGGATCACCTGGAACGGAGGCCTCGAACCGGCCGTCCTCACCCAGCACGACTCGCTCGACCCGAAGGCCACCATCCGGCACGAGGTCATCGCCGACCGCGCCGACCACGAGTGGCTCGGCGACGCCCGCATCCGCGACATCATCGAAGGCCTCTTCGGCGGCCTCGACCTGCCCGGCTTCGCCGACGGCCTCGACACCGTCATCGGCCCGCTCTCCGGCGGCGAGCGCCGCCGGATCGCCCTCGCCAAGCTGCTGCTCGGCTCGCCCGAGCTGATCATCCTGGACGAGCCCACCAACCACCTCGACGTCGAGGGCATCAACTGGCTCGCCCAGCACCTGCAGAAGCGCCGCTCCGCGCTGGTCTGCGTCACCCACGACCGCTGGTTCCTCGACCAGGTCTGCACCCGGATGTGGGACGTCCAGCACGGCGAGGTGCACGAGTACGAGGGTGGTTACTCCGACTACGTCTTCGCCCGCGCCGAGCGCTCCCGGATCGAGGCCGTCGAGGAGCAGAAGCGCCAGAACATGGCCCGCAAGGAGCTCGCCTGGCTGCGCCGCGGCGCCCCGGCCCGTACCTCCAAGCCGCGCTACCGGATCGAGGCGGCCAACGCCCTGATCGCGGACGTGCCGGAGCCGCGCGACAAGAGCGAGCTGATGAAGTTCGCCAACGCCCGGCTCGGCAAGACGGTCTTCGACCTGGAGAACGTCACCGTCAAGGCCGGCCCCAAGCTGCTGCTGGAGAACCTCACCTGGCAGCTCGGCCCCGGCGACCGGATCGGCCTGCTCGGCGTCAACGGCGCCGGCAAGACCTCGCTGCTGCGCGCCATGCGGGACGCGTACGCCTCCGAGGGCGACGTGCAGCCGACCTCCGGTGTGGTCAAGGTCGGCAAGACCGTGCGACTGGCCTACCTCTCCCAGGAGGTCGCCGAGCTGGAGCCGGAGACCCGGGTGCTGCAGGCCGTCGAGCAGATCCGCTCCCGGGTCGACCTCGGCAAGGGCCGGGAGATGAGCGCCGGGCAGCTGTGCGAGCAGTTCGGCTTCGGCAAGGACAAGCAGTGGACGCCGGTCGGCGACCTCTCCGGCGGCGAGCGGCGGCGGCTGCAGCTGCTGCGGCTGCTGATGGACGAGCCCAACGTGCTGTTCCTGGACGAGCCGACCAACGACCTGGACATCGAGACGCTCAACCAGCTGGAGGACCTGCTCGACGGCTGGCCCGGCTCGATGGTCGTCATCAGCCACGACCGCTTCTTCATCGAGCGGACCACGGACGTCGTCCACGCGCTGCTCGGCGACAAGAAGATGCGGATGCTGCCGGGCGGGGTGGACGAGTACCTGGAGCGGCGGGCCCGGATGGCGGCTGCCGCGGCTCCCGTCGCGGCTGCTCCGGCCCCCGTCGCCGAGACCGCCTCCGGGCTGTCCGGCGGGGACCTGCGGGCGGCGAAGAAGGAGATGCAGAAGCTGGAGCGGCAGATCGCCAAGCTGGACGAGAAGGAGTCCAAGCTGCACGCCCAACTCGCCGAGCACGCCGCCGACTTCTCCAAGGTCGCCGAGCTGGACGGGCAGCTGCGCGCGGTCCGCGAGGAGAAGGAGGAGCTGGAGATGAGCTGGCTGGAGCTGGCCGAGCAGGTCTGAACTACTGCTCCTTGAGCAGGATTTCGAGCTCGTCCGCCGCACGGCCCAGCGCGCTCAGCGCCGGGTCGTGCGGCGCCGTCGGACGGGCCGCCGGCCTCGTCGGCGGGCGGTGCTCCCGGGCGGCGGCAGTCAGTTCGTCCAGCGCCCGGCGGACCCGGTCGGTCTCCGCGGGATCGGGCACCCGGCCGCCGTACCGGATCTGCGCGGCGAACGCCGCCACCGCGCCGCCCAGCCGCTCCAGCGCGGCCGTGGCGGGCAGCCACTGCTCGGCCGACCGGCCGGTGGGCGGCGGCTCGGCCAAGCCCCGCTGCACCTCCTGGCGGGCGTCCGCCAGGGAACGGTAGGCGGTGCGGCGCAGCCAGACCTGGGCCTGGCTGTTCCGGGTGGTGGCGTCGAGGTAGGCCCGCAGGGCGGTGGTCGCGATGACCAGCCGGGGCTCGATGCGGTGACGCGGGCGCTCGGGCCACAGCAGGTAGCCGAAGAGCAGCACGACCGCGCTGGCGAGCACCGTGTCCAGCACCCGGGGCCAGAACTCCGCCGCGCTGCTCTGGCCGCCGAGTTGGAGCAGGACCAAGGCCATCGGGGTCATCACCACGGTGTTCAGCCCGTAGTGCGCGGCGGTCGCGTACGGGAGCAGGGCGACGCACAGCGCGGCCATCGCGGTCAGCGCCCACTGCTCGGTGGTGAGCGACACCAGCGCTGCTGTGACCACCACGCCCAGCACCGTGCCGATCGCCCGGCTCACCGCGCGCAGGAACACCGAACCGAGATCCGGCTTCAGCACGAACGCGATCGTCATCGGCACCCAGTAGCTCTTGCTGAGCGGGTAGTTGGCGGTCACCGCCTCGCCGACCGCGATGCACAGCGCGACCCGCAGCCCGTACCGGACGGAGGGACGCGACAACAGCCGTGCGCGCAGCCGCCACGGGTCGGGCGGGGGCGCGGGGGCGGTGCCGATCCGCGTCGCACGGCCGGCGACGGTGTCGGCGGCGGCACGCAGCGCCACGTCCAGCGCCTGCCGCGCGGGGGTGTCGGGCCGCCAGTCGGGCACCGCGACCTCGCCGCCGCCCTGCCGTACGGCGGCCGCCAGGCGCCCAGGGACCTCGGCCACCTCCGGCGGGACGGGGCGCCAGGCCCACAGCAGGCCGGTCGCGGCCTCGGTGGCGGCGAGGGCGGCCTCGTACATGCGGTGCAGGGCTTGCGGGTTGGTTCGGTGGGCCGGGTCCGGGAGCAGATCCTGGAGCTGGTTCAGGCGGGCGGTCAGTACCTGGCGCGAGGCGGCGCCCTGCGGGGTGCCCAGATCCGCGAGGGTGCGGCCGAGCGCCTCGTAGACGGCGGCCAGCGCGCGGTTGCGGGGGTCGGAGCCGGACCGGTGATCGGTCCTCACCGGCAGACCCAGCACGACGACCAGCGCCGCCCCCGCCAACATCATCGGCGCCGCCGCCCACCACGGACGCGGCAACGGCATCCCGCTGCCCAGCGCGGCCGACACCAACAGCAGCATCCCGGCCGCCGAACCACGCGGGCCGGTCGCACTCAGCGCACCCGAGGCGAAGGCGGTGAACGTCAGCGCGCAGCCGAGCACGGCGGCGCTCGCGTGGGCGTGCTGGAGGCCCGTACCGATCAGCATGCCGAACGCCGAGGCGAGGGCCGCGGTCGCGATGCGGGTGGTACGCCGGCCCGTCGGCTCCGCGCGGTCGTTCATCGTCGCGTGCATCGCGCCGAGCCCGGCGAACACCCCGAGATCCAGCCGGTGCGTCAACAGGCCGGCCGTCAGCGGTACCGCCATGCCGAGCGCGGCGCGGGCCATCGGCGCCAACGGCAGCGGCGGGCGGGCAGGTCGCGCGGCGCGGGCCCACCAGGGCGTCGGCTTGCTGCTCGGAGGCATACGGGGTCACGTCCGTTCTGCGGCCTCGGGTCGCTGCTGTGCGACATTGCGCGGCAGATGGGGCGTACCGGGTCAGTCTACCCAGCGGCCTGGTGGTCGGCTGTACGTGTCAAGTTCGTACCGATCGTGCACGGGCGGGCCAAGGGCCCTGCCAGCCCGACAGAGGTGGTGGCTACGATGACAGAGGCGGAAACCGCCCACAGGGCGGGCGGTTGAGCCGACCAGGGCGGTACGAGCCAGAAGTTGACGGTGTGTTGCGGCGCGGAGCGGCCGGGGGTTGCCCGGAGTGAGTGGCCGTACGGGGGAGAGGTGGATTGCTGTGGGAGACACGGATAAGCCGGGTGCGGCGACGAGCCCGCTGAAGCCTGCGGCTACCGGGACGGACCCGGCGGCAGCACCGGATGCGACGCCGTTCATGCTGGACGGGCCGACGATCCCGCTGCCTTGGGGGCATGGGGTCAAAATTGCCCCAGTCGTCAGCGCGGCGCAGACGAACGTCAGCGCCGACGACCTAGTGAAGGCCTTCGGCAAGCAGGACGTCCAGATCGAGCTCGACACGCTCACGAACTTCGCCAACAAAGTCGACGCACTGCTCCAGGCCATGGAGGGATCGGCGGCCGCGCCGTACAAGCTCCAGGAGCAGAAGGTCTCCCAGGGTAGCTTCATCAACGCGTCGGACGCCGGGAAGTTCCCGGAGGCCGTGGCCCTGCACACCGCCTACGACAAGGTCCACGACCAGCTCGTCAAGCTCCACAAGGACTTCGCGGCGCAGATCGAGGCGATGAAGGCTGCGGTTACGGACACGCACAGCAAGTACACGAGCAACGAGGACCACACGACGGCCGCCCAGAAGGCGGTCGCGGCGGGGGCGAGCGGAACGGCGTCGACGTCCAACGTGACGGCCTGACAGCGGCGCCGGGAGAGATCTACGGGGAGACGGGGAACAGGCCATGTCAGGAACGACGGATTTCACGAATATCGACCACGCCGTACTCAAGGGGATGGTCGACGGCGGGAAGCCCGCCGACGTGCTGAAGCGAGCGAATCAGCTCCAGGACGCGGGCCGCGTCCTGACGGATCTCAGCCAGGCGCTACAGGGACACCTCGGCAATGTCAGCTGGGAGGGACCGGCGGCCGAGAACTTCAAGACCTGGGTCGGGAACCTCTACAAGTCGGCGGCGATCATCGCCCAGCATTCCACGGCCGCCGGCAACGCCATGGTCCAGGCCGGGGAGGCACTCAGCACGGCCCAGTCCGCTGTGCCCAAGCCTCCTCAGACGGAGATCGATCTACTGGCCAAGGCCAAGGCGCAGTCGGTCTACATGCCGTCGAACGTGGACCTGGGTGGTAAGACAGTCGACGACTTCATGTTCTCGCTCAACCCGAACTGGGTGAGCGCGGCCCAGGCCAATCAGGCCAAGGCGACGATCGAGAAGGAGAAGCAGCAAGCCGTTCTCCAGATGGAGAAGCTGGCGCAGGCGTACAGCGCGGCGACGACGACGCTGAACGGGATCGACGACAACGTGGTGCTGCCGGGGACGCCTGGCAGCGACGCCACCGGGAGGTCCGACGGTTCGGAGTACGGGGGTAGGGGGAGCAGCTCTGGCGCCTACGGTGGCTACAACGGTGGCACCGCACGCGGTTCCCGTGCGAACGGTGGCAGCTACAGCCCGTCCGGCGGCAACTACGGTGGCGCCACCATGAGGCCCCGCGATCCGGCAACGAGCTGGCAGGACCCGTCCAACCCGACCCACCCCGGCCCGACGCCGCCGTACGGCGGCGGTCAGCTGCCGCCCCCGCCGCAGGACCCGGGCTCGTCGATCCCGCCGTCCTACCCGTCGGACCCGGTCACCCGCCCCGGTACCGGCCTCGACAGCATCCCGACCCTGCCGGACCAGACCGTCCCGGTCGGGCCTGGCAGTGGTCCTGTGCTGCCGAGTGGCCCGAGCGGAACTCCCGCCTACCCGGGCGGCCCTGACGGCCGTGGCGGCCTGCCCGGCTTGCCGGGCAGTGGACCGATTCCCGGCTTTCCGACCGGGGGCGGCGGCGGCTCAATTCCGGCCAAGGGCACCAGCGGCGGTTACGTCCCCGGTAAGGGCGGCGGCTCGGTTCCCGCCCGTACAGTCCCGTTCGGCGGCGGCCTGGTTCCCGGCAAGCCCGGTACCTCGGGTCTGCCCAGCGGAACGGTCTTCGGTCGTGAGGGCGCCACGGGCGGTGGCCGGGTTGGATCGCCCATGGGCGGCGGAATGGGCGGAATGCACCCGGGCATGGGCGGCGGCCACGGCGTCGTCGGCGGGGGCGGCGGCTCGCGCGGTCGGGGCCTGACCTCGACCCCCGGCGGAACCGCCGGCGGCCGCAAGGGACCTGCCGCCGGCGGGGAGTTCACCCCGGGGGGTACGGGCCTGCGCAACCGTGCTGCTGCGGCGGGAGCCGCCGAGGGCGGTGGCCGGTCCGGGCAGAACGGCATGATGGCCCCGGGCATGGGTGGTCACGGCGGCAAGAACGAGCGCGACCGCCGCAACCGCGCGGACTACCTCCATGAGGACGAGGAGACCTGGACCAGCGGTACGCCGCACAGCAACCCGGACGTGATTGAGTAGGACGACAACGACTGCCCGGCCACTGGGCTCGCTCAGTGGCCGGGCAGAGCTGTTCGGGGCTGCGTCCCCGGGGTGCTGAGAATACGACGAGGAGTTGTGATGGGGCGGAAGCTAGAGAGCCGGCGGATGCTTGCAGCGGCACTCTTGGCTGTGGGAGTTCTTGTCGTGCCGGTTGCGGCGCCTGCGGTTGCTGACGATTCGATCCGTGCTGATCAGTGGCATCTGGACACGATGCACGCCCCGGAGATGTGGAAGGTCTCGAAGGGGGAGGGGATCACTGTTGCGGTGATCGATGGCGGGTTCAAGCTGGATCATCCGGATCTCGTCGGGCAGTTCCTTCCGGGGAAGGACTTCAGTGACAGCTCGGGCGGAGTGGGGTCCGACCCGGATGGACACGGGACGGGCATGGCCAGCCTCATTGCCGGTACGGGCAAGAACCGTGGAGGAAACGGAGCCTACGGTCTCGCGCCCGCAGCGAAAATTCTCCCATTGAAGATCAACAACGGGTCTGTTGGAACTGTAATCTCGGCCGACTTCCTTGGCCAGATCGGGCAGGCTGTGAATTACGCAGTCGACCAGGGCGCCAAGGTCATCAGCATCTCGCAGGGAAGGGCCGCAGTCATGGCTTCTCCCGACGACGTAGCCAAGATCAACCAGATTATGGCGAACGCGCGGGCGAAGGGTGTGCTCGTGGTCGCCAGCGCCGGGAACTCTGCACAGAAAGGCAATCTCGCCGAGTATCCGGGGGCGCTGCCCAATGTCGTCACGGTCGGGGCTTTTGATCAAAATGGCAATGTGACGGACGAGTCCGAGAGGGGGCCGCAGGTTGCTTTGGTGGCACCCGGCAAGGACATAATTGCGGCTTGTACAGCCGCCACCGGTTACTGTAAGAGCCATGGCACGTCCGATGCGACTGCTCTGGTTTCCGCTTCCGCAGCGTTGGTTTGGGCGGTTCACAAGGATTGGTCGGCGAATCAGATTCTTCGGGTGCTCATCAATACCGCTGGTAGGCCTAATGGTGGGAATGCCCGTACGGATGACGCCGGTTGGGGTGCGGTTCGGCCACGAATTGCGTTGACGAGCCCTGGTGATCCTGGTCCGGCGGATGTGTCGCCGCTTCCGGCTGATGCGGCTACGCCGTCAGCTGGTCCGTCGCCATCGGCGGGTTCGTCGGCTTCCGTGTCGTCGGTGCCGAGTGCTCCTGCGAGCCCGAGCGATGTGGCGGTGGGTGTGCCGACGTCGCAGCCGAAGGCGGACGCGTCGTCCGGGTCGGGTGGCAGCGCGGTGCCGATTGTGGGTGCCGTGGTGGCCGGGTTGGTGCTGGTTGCCGGTGTGGTGTTCGCCGTGGTGCGGCGGCGGAAGTCTGCTGCGCAGCCTGAGGGTGGTGTTCCGCCGGTGCCTCCGCAGCAGCTGGTGGCTCCGCCGTCGTATCAGCCGCCGGTGCCGCCGGGGGACAACCCGTAAGCGAAGTAGGGGTTTTGTGGGCGAGGTGGGCCCGGGTGTCGCGGTTGGGGCGCCCGGGCTTTTTGGTGGGCGCGGGGGGTTGGGGTGTACGCCGGGGTCACTCGGGTGGGGGCTGGTGGGGGGCCCGGGTGGTGGTGAGGGTGGGTGGTATGGATGCGGAGGATGCTGGGCGGCGGGTAGGGCAGTTGCGGCGGGCGGCGGCTGCGGCGTTGATCGGGACGGCGATCGAGTTCTACGACTTCTTCCTGTACGGGACGGCGGCCGCGTTGGTGTTCGGGTCGGTGTTCTTTCCCGAACTGGGCACGGTGGGAGCGCTGTTGGCGGCGTTCTCGGTGTATGCGGTGGCGTTCCTGGCCCGGCCGTTGGGGGCGGTGGTGTTCGGGCACTTCGGTGACCGGGTGGGGCGGAAGGCGACGTTGGTGGTGTCGCTGCTGCTGATGGGGTTGTCGACGGCGGCGGTGGGGGTGTTGCCGGGGTTCGCGGTGTGGGGGTGGTGGTCGCCGGTGCTGCTGGTGGTGTTGCGGGTGTGCCAGGGCGTCGGGTTGGGCGGGGAGTGGGGCGGGGCGGCGCTGCTGATCGCGGAGAACGCGCCGGCCGGGCGGCGGGGGCGGTACGGGGGGTTCCTGCAGTTGGGGCCGACGGGGGGGTTCGTGTTGGCGAACGGGGTGTTCCTGGCGCTCCAACTCGGCATGGACGAGGGGTCGTTCCGGGGGTGGGGGTGGCGGGTGCCGTTCCTGGCCTCGCTGGCACTGGTGGCGGTGGGGCTGTTCGTGCGGCTGCGGCTGACGGAGTCGCCGTTGTTCCGCGCGGACGAGCGGCGGGACCGGCCGCCGGTGGTGGAGGTGTTGCGGGAGCACTGGCGTCCGGCGCTGGCGGGCGGTGGGGCGATCACCGTGGGGTACGCGCTGTTCTACCTGACCACGACGTACGCGCTGGCGTACGCGACGTCCGGCCTCGGGGTGGCGAGCACGCTGGTGTTGTCGATGCTGCTGGTCGGCGCGGTGGGGATGGCCGTGGCGGTGTGGCTGAGCGCCTCGCGCAGTGACCGGTGGGGGCGGCGGCGGACGTTGCGGTGGGCGACGGGCCTCGCCGCCGGCTGGGCGCTGGTGCTGTTCCCGCTGTTGGAGACGGTGCGGCGGCCGCTGATGTTCGCCGGGCTGGCGGGGGCGATGGTGCTGCTGGGCTGCATGTTCGGGCCGATGGCGGCGTTCCTGCCGGAGCTGTTCCCGACCCGGGTGCGGTACACCGGGGCCGCGTTGACGTACAACCTGGGCGGTGTGATCGGCGGTGCGACGACGCCGCTGGTGGCGACCAGACTGACGGCCGCGTACGGGACGGCGCAGCCGGTGGGTTGGTACGTGGCGGGGCTGGGCGTGCTGGCCCTGGGGTGTCTGTGGCTGCTGCCGGAGACCACGGGTGCCGAGCTGGCGGCGGTGGACGGCGGACGCCGCCGGGCGCCCGTCCTGGGGACGGACCCGGCGGCGTAGGCGCAGGCGCGGGGGAGGGGTCAGCCGGCCAGGGCGGCGCGGCCGGCCAGCAGGACCGCGGTGTGCTGAGCGACGCGCGCGCCCAGGTGCTCGGCGGTCGCGATGTCGGCCTTGTGGACGGCCTCGGTACCGGCGTCGGACGGGGAGGAGGCGGCGGCGCCGTTGAAGAAGCCGAGGCGGTTGAGGTCGTTCTCGCTGGCGGTGGTGGCGTTCCAGCCGGGCTTGAGGCCGAGGTTGACCCAGTTCATGCCGTGCTGGGCGGCGAGGGTCTGGAAGAAGCCGAGGGTGCCGGCCTTGTCGCCGCTCTTGGAGGCGGAGTTGGTGAAGCCGGCCGCGACCTTGTCCTTCCAGGCGTCGGTGAACCAGCGCTTGCTGGTGGCCTCGGCGAAGACGTGGAAGGCGCCGGAGGCGGTGCCCATGTAGGTGGGGGAGCCGAAGACGATCGCGTCGGCGGCGTCCAGCTGGGCCCACTGCTCCTCGGTGATGGTGTCGACGGCGATCGAGATGACCTCGGCGCCTGCGGCGGCCGCGCCGCGGGCGACGGCCTCGGCTATCACGGCGGTGTGGCCGTAGCCGGAGTGGTAGGCGATGGCGACGGTCGGACGGACGGCGGTCATGCGGGCACTCCTGTACGGGACGGCGGTGAGCCGGTGGGGAAGCGGAGGGGACGGAGCGCGGACAGGGCGTACTGCGCGGGCCCGGCCCGTCGATCGGTCTCCAATATAGACCAGGTCTCCATTGGTTACCAAGAGTGGATTGGAGACCGTGGAGCTACCCTGGTCGGCATGACGACCGAGGAAGCGGCCCGCACCGGCATCGGGTGGCACCAGGAGCGCGAGCGCGAGCAGGGGCGGGAGCAGGGGCAGGAGCAGGGGCAGGAGCTGGAGCTGGAGCTCGATGTCTTCGCCCAGCTCTGCCCGAGCCGCGAGATGTTCGCCGAGCTGGCCGACAAGTGGTCGCTGCTGATCCTGATGAGCCTGGCCGCCTGCGGGCCGCAGCGCTTCTCTGAACTCCAGCGCGGGGTCGGCGGGGTCAGTCGCAAGATGCTCACCCAGTCGCTGCGCACCTTGGAGCGCGACGGGCTGGTGCGCCGCACGGTCTTCCCGGAGACACCGCCACGGGTGGTCTACGACCTGCTGCCGCTCGGCCGGGAACTGGCCGCGCTGGTCTCCCCGCTCGGTCGCTGGACGGAGCGGCGGGCCCGGCAGATGCTCGCGGCCCGCGAGGAGTTCGACGCGGCGCACGCCGAGGCCTGAGTGGAGGCCTGAGCGGACGCCTGGGCGGCGGCCCGAGTGGTCGGAGTGCGGACCTGGGCGGTCGGACCGGGGTCGAGCGGGGCCGATTTCCCTTTCGGGTCGACGGCCGTGTAATGTCTTCCTTGTTCGACCGGCCCGGGAAAACAAACCCGGCAAGCCCCTATAGCTCAGTCGGTAGAGCGTCTCCATGGTAAGGAGAAGGTCTGCGGTTCGATTCCGCATGGGGGCTCAGCTGAAAGACCCTCGCCTCACGGCGGGGGTCTTTCGCTTTCTTGAACCAGCACAGCCTGAACCAGCACAGCCTGAACCAGCACGGCCTGAACCGGCGCAGCCTGAACCGGCACAGCCCCGGACCAGGCGCGGTCCGAGCCCGGCCGGACCGCCGACACGCGGTGGCCTAGCGGGTCGGGTGCGGAATGCGCTGTGATGGTGCGTCATCGGCCGCCCGCCCGTGGGGTGCGGGCGCGAGCCGGACCCCGACCGGGAGGGCGTCATGGGCGTTCGACTCGTGGTGGTCGACGACCACCGGCTGCTGGCCGAGGCGCTGGCCACCGCGCTCCAACTGCGCGGCCACCGGGTGCTCGCGGTCGGCTCGCCGGTCGGCGTCGCCGCCGATCTGGTCGCCGGACGGCGGCCGGAGGTGTGCCTGCTGGGCGTGGCCGCACCGGGGGAGCCGGGTGCCTTCGACGGGCTGCGCCGGATCCGCCGGGAGCGCCCCGAGGTGGCCGTGATCGTGCTCGGGCCGGTCGGTGAACTGCGGGGCGTGGCGGGGGCGTTCGCGGCCGGGGCGGCCGGGTACGTGCCCAGCGACGAGCGGATCGAGGTGGTCGAGCGGGCGATCGGACGGGCCCGGGCCGGCGAGGCCGCGGTGGCGGTGGACATCCTGCGCGGGGCCTTCGACCAACTGCTGCGCCCGGTGGCCGAACCGGACGACGAGGCGGTCCGGCTGCTGCGGCTGCTGACCCGCCGTGAGGTGCAGGTGCTGGCCCGGATCGCGGACGGCGAGGACACCGCGGCGATCGCCGCCGGGATGCGGATCGCCGCGAGCACCGCCCGTACCCACGTCCAGCGGGTGCTGATGAAGCTGGGCGCGCGCACCCGGCTGGAGGCGGCCGCGGTGGCCTCGCGCACCGGCCTGCTGGAGCGGATGTCCGGCGGCTGAGGACGGGGACCGGGGCGGGAACCGGGACGGGGGCGGGGACCGGGACGGGGGCGGGGACCGGGACGGCGGCTGAGGACAAGGGCTGGGGACGGCCCGCGGGCGGCGGCTGTGGAGGACGGCTGAGGACTGGGTGAGAAAGCCCGGGAGCCACCGCCCCGGTGGTCGGGAGCACCCTGCCGGGCAGGGACAATTGACCGCAGTCGTACGCAATCCCTCGATGGCCCGCCGACCGGGCGGACCATTGCCCGCTGGAGGTCTCATCATGAGTAAGTACCTGGTCACGGGTGGCGCCGGCTACGTCGGCAGTGTGGTGGCCGCCCACCTGCTGGAGGCGGGGCACCAGGTGACCGTCCTGGACGACCTCTCCACCGGCTTCCGCGAGGGCGTCCCGGCCGGCGCCGAGTTCGTCGAGGGGCGGATCCAGGAGGCCGGCAAGGTGCTGGACGGCTCCTTCGACGGCGTGCTGCACTTCGCCGCCTCCTCGCAGGTCGGCGAGTCGGTCGTGGACCCGGAGAAGTACTGGCGCAACAACGTGGCCGGCTCGCTGGAGCTGATCAGCGCGATGCGCGCGGCGGGCGTGCGCAAGCTGGTGTTCTCCTCCACCGCCGCCACCTACGGCGAGCCGGAGGCGGTGCCGATCGCCGAGACCGCCCGCACCGCGCCGACCAACACCTACGGCGCCACCAAGCTCGCGGTGGACCACCTGATCACCAGCGAGGCCGTCGCCCACGGCCTGGCCGCCGTCTCGCTGCGCTACTTCAACGTGGCCGGCGCGTACGGCGCCTACGGCGAGCGCCACGACCCCGAGTCGCACCTGATCCCGCTGGTCTTCCAGGCCGCGCTGGGCCAGCGTCCGCACATCGCGGTGTACGGCGACGACTACCCGACCCCGGACGGCACCTGCATCCGCGACTACATCCACGTCGCGGACCTGGCCGAGGCGCACCTGCTGGCGCTGGACGCCGCCAAGCCGGGCGAGCACCTGATCTGCAACCTGGGCAACGGCAGCGGCTTCTCGGTGCGCGAGGTGATCGAGTCGGTCAAGCGCGTCACCGGCCGGGAGATCCCGGTGCAGGTGGCCGGGCGCCGGGCCGGCGACCCGGCCGTGCTGGTGGCTTCCGCCGAGCGTGCCCACCAGGCGCTGGGCTGGACGCCGCGCCGCCCGAGCCTGGACGACATCGTCGCCGACGCCTGGAAGTTCACCCTGGAGAAGAACGCCGGCTGACCACGGGCGAGTCGGGTCGGTCCCGGGGTGCGGAAAGCGCCCCGGGACCGACCGGACCGATCAAGTCCGGCCACTCACGCGCCTCCTGGCGAAACTTCACCAAACCACCACGGGTGGGTTTCCAGGCCCGTACGCTGAGTGCGGTACCGGTGGGGGCCGGCGCCCATTCGGCCTCACCGGCCAACCGGTGGGCGGGCGGAGCGACGGGTCCGGAGCGCGCACGCCGGACCGGTCCCCGCTCCCGGGCTCGGGCGCCCTGAGCAGGGGGGTAGTGACGATGGGGCGGATCCGGGTCCTGGTGGTCGACGACCACCGGATCTTCGCCGAGGCACTGGCCGCGGCCCTCGCCGCCGAGCCCGACGTGGAGGTGGGCGCGGCCGGCAGCGCGGCCGCCGCCGAACGGGCGCTGGAGCGCGCCGCCGCCGAGGGGCGGGCCTACGACGTGGCGCTGATCGACGCCGACCTGGGGGCCGAGGCCGCGGGCGCCCGGGCCAGGCCCGGCACCGAGCCGGCCGAGGAGGCCCGGCGCCGCCCGGCCCAGGGCGTACCGCCGCCGCGCCGGTCTGCGGTCCAGGCCGCGGTCCCCACGGCCGTCGCCCGCCCGGCCGACCGGCCGAGCCCCGACCAGCTGCGGGCCGACCAGCTCAGAGCCGTCTCCCCGCCCCCCGACGGCATCACCCTGCTCGGCCGACTCCGCCGCGCCCACCCCGGGCTGCGCGCCGTCGTCCTGGCCACCGCCGACGACCCGCACCGCGCCGCCCGGGCGCTGCACGCGGGGGCCACCGGCTGGGTGGCGAAGGAGAGTTCACTGGCCCGGCTGCTCGCCGTGGTCCGGGGCGTGCTGCGGGACGAGACGCATCTGCCGCCCGCGCTGCTCACCGGGGTGATCCGCGAACTCACCACCGCCCGGCGGGACCGCACCGAGAGCGAGCGGCTGGTCGACACCCTCACCCCGCGGGAGAAGCAGATCCTGCGCTGCATGGTCGCGGGGCTGGGTCGGCAGGCCGTCGCCGAGCGGCTCTACCTGTCGCCGCACACCGTCCGGACGCACATGCAGAACGTGCTCGGAAAGCTCGGGGTGCACTCCACGCTGGCCGCCGTCGCGGTCGCCCGCCGGGCCGGGGTCAGCCCCGCGGAACCGGCGGTACCGCCGTCCGTCGCCTCCGCCCCGTAAGCGGCGGCCTCCCGAACAGCGGCCCCCGAACGGTCGCCCCCGAACGGTCGCCCCCCGAACGGCGTCGTCCGAACGGCGTCGTCCGAACGGCAGCGGAAGGCTCAGCCCGGGATGTTGTCGAACGGCGCGACCAGCAGCCGCAGCAGCGCGGCGAGTTCGCCCTGCTGGCCGGAGCTGAGCTGGGCCAGGAGTTCGCGCTCGTGCGTGAGCAGTCCGGCCAGTGCCTGGTCGGCGCGGTCGCGGCCGTCGTCGGTGAGCCGGACCAGGACGCCGCGCCGGTCGTCCGGGTCGGGCAGGCGCTTGACCAGGCCCTTGCCGGTGAGGCGGTCGATCCGGTTGGTCATGGTGCCGGACGTGACCAGGGTCTGGGTGAGCAGCTGGCCGGGGGAGAGCTGGTACGGGGAGCCGGCCCGCCGCAGGGCGGTCAGGACGTCGAACTCCCAAGGCTCCAGGCCGTGCTCGGCGAATGCGGTGCGGCGGGCGCGGTCCAGGTGCCGGGCGAGCCGGCTGACCCGGCTGAGCACCTCAAGCGGCTCCACGTCGAGGTCGGGGCGCTCTCGGCGCCACGCTGCGACCAGCCTGTCGACCTCGTCCTCCATGACGATCAGTGTATCGGTGGATGTGTCGATGTGAAGTCTCTTGACATCGAGAAATGTGCCAGCGAGGCTTCACCGAGATATCTTGATGTCGAGATACCTGCGAGGTGAGCCATGACCACCCCCGTCTGGGACCCGGCGCAGTACCTGCGCTTCGCCGACGAACGCACCCGCCCGCTGCGCGAACTGACCGCCCGCGTCCCCGCCCTCCCGGATCCGGACGACGCCGTGATCCTCGACATCGGCTGCGGCCCGGGCAACTCCACCGCCGTCCTGCGCGAACGCTGGCCGCAGGCCCGGATCACCGGAGTCGACAACTCCGCCCCGATGCTCGCCACCGCCCGCGCCGAGGGCGAACCCACCGCCGAGTACCTGCTCGCCGACGCCCGCGAGTACGACCCGACCCCGGCCCGACCGGACCTGATCGTCTCCAACGCCACGCTGCAGTGGATCGACGGTCACCTCGACCTGATCCCGCGCTGGGCCGCCGCGCTGCGCCCGGGCGGAGTGGTCGCCTTCCAGGTCCCCGGCAACTTCGAGGCCCCCAGCCACACCCTGCTCGCCGAACTGCGCCGCAGCCCGCGCTGGCGCGACACCCTTGGCGTCGACGCCGTTCGCTCCGGCGTCCACCCGCCCGAGCGCTACCTCGACGCCCTCGCCGCCGCCGACTGCCTCCCCGACGTCTGGGAGACCACCTACCGCACCCTGCTCCCCGGGCCGGACCCGGTGCTGGAGTGGGTCAAGGGCAGCGCGCTGCGGCCCGTCCTCACCCGGCTCGCCGACCCGGCCGACCGGGCCGCCTTTCTCGCCGAGTACGGGCGGCTGCTGCGTGAGGCCTACCCGGCCGGGCCGTACGGGACGGTCTTCCCGTTCCGGCGGATCTTCGCGGTCGGGGTGAAGCGGTCGGGGTGAAGCGGTAGCCGGAGTGAAGCGGTGGTGGCGGTGGAGCGGTAGTCGGAGTGTGGGGCGAGCGGCGGCGGGGGTGAAGCGGTGGGAGCCGGGCCCGGTGCGGGCTCAGCCCTTGCGGTCGCCGACCAGCTTCGGGTGCCGCTCCAGCCCCTCCAGCCCGTGCCAGGCCAGGTTCACCAGGTGTGCCGCCACCGTCGCCTTGTCCGGCTTGCGGACCTCCAGCCACCACTGGCCGGTCAGCGCGACCATCCCGACGAGCATCTGCGAGTACATCGGGGCCAGCCGGGCGTCGAAGCCGCGGGACTTGAACTCCAGGCCCAGGATGTCCTCGACCTGGGTGGCGATGTCGCTGATCAGCGAGGCGAAGGTGCCGGTCGACTGGGCCACCGGCGAGTCCCGGACCAGGATCCGGAAGCCGTCCGTCGAGGTGTCGATGTAGTCCATCAGCGCGAACGCGGCCTGCTCCAGCAGCTCGCGCGAGTGTCCGCCGGTGAGCGCCCCCGTCACCATGTCCAGCAGCAGCTGCATCTCGCGGTCCACCACCACCGCGTACAGCCCCTCCTTGCCGCCGAAGTGCTCGTACACCACGGGCTTCGACACCCCGGCGCGCTCGGCGATCTCCTCCACCGAGGTGCCGTCGTAGCCGCGCTCCGCGAAGACCGTCCGGCCGATCTCCAGCAGCTGCTCCCGGCGCTGCTTGCCGGTCATCCGGACCCGGCCGCCCCGGCGGCGCGGGGCCGAGGCGGTTGTGCCCCCGTCCGTGCCCCGTTCCGGGCCCCCGTTGGCGGGCGTGCCCGCCGGTGCAGCGGCCCGCGGACGGGCCGGCGCCGTTCCGGGCGCCGCGTCCGTCCGCGTGCTGTGGTGACCGCCTGTGCTGTCTGCGCTGCTCCCGTTCACCCCTACATCATGCTGGAAACGCCGCCTCATGCGGCGCGGCGGGCGGCGATCCGCTGTGCGTCCGGCCAGCGGACGTCCCGGACCCAGCCGGCCAGCTCGAACCAGCGGATCAGCCGGGCCGAGGAGTCGATCTGCCCGCGGAGCACCCCGTGCCGGGCCGCGGTCGGGTCGGCGTGGTGCAGGTTGTGCCAGGACTCGCCGCAGGAGAGCACCGCCAGCCACCAGACGTTGCCGGAGCGGTCCCGGGAGCGGAACGGGCGCCGGCCCACCGCGTGGCAGATCGAGTTGATCGACCAGGTGACGTGGTGCAGCAGCGCCACCCGGACCAGCGCCCCCCAGAAGAAGGCGGACAGCGCGCCCTCCCAGGACAGGCTCACCAGGCCGCCGATCAGCGCGGGCAGCAGCAGCGAGATCATGGTCCAGAGCCAGAACAGCCGGGAGATCCGCCTCATGGCCGGGTCGCGGACCAGGTCCGGGGCGTACTTGAGCTGCGAGGTCTGCTCCTCGTCGAACATCCAGCCCATGTGCGCCCACCACAGGCCCTTGATCAGGGCCGGGACGCTCTCGCCGTACCGCCAGGGCGAGTGCGGGTCGCCGTCCTTGTCGCTGAAGCGGTGGTGCTTGCGGTGGTCGGCCACCCAGCGCACCAGCGGGCCCTCGACGGCCAGGCTGCCGGCGATCGCCAGCACCAGGCGCATCGGGCGGTTGGCCTTGAAGGCGCCGTGGGTGAAGTAGCGGTGGTACCCGACGGTGACGCCGTGGCAGGTGAGGAAGTACATGGCGACGGTGATCGCCGCGTCCGTCCACCCCAGCCCCCACCCCCAGGCCACCGGCACGGCGGCGGCCAGCGCGGCGAACGGCACGAGGATGAACAGTGCGAGCGCGACGCGTTCGGCGAAGCCCTGCTTCTCCCCGCCACGGGTGGCGGACAGCCGGGTCGCTGCGTCGGCGCAGGGATCGGGGAGCGCGTCGCCCCCCGGGTGCGCCTCGCCTGCCTGGATGGTCATGGGGCGTCCCTTCGCGGCGTCCCTTGAACGGGACAGAGCGGAGCCTACGTTGGCGTAACCTACGGCATCGTAGGTTGCGCTCCGCGCCCGGGGGAACACATCGCCGCGCGGCGCTTGAGTGAATTCACCCGACTGGATGGATGAACCCCGGGCCCGGGATGTTCGATCGGCTCCGGCGGATCAGGGCCTGCGGATCGGGCTTGTTGATACCCACGGGAGGGTCGACTCGGGTAGGGTCTGACACGACTGTCCGCCGTGGTGTAATGGCAGCACAGGGCCCTTTGGAGGCCTTTGTCTGGGTTCGAATCCTAGCGGCGGAGCCTTTGCGCGCCTCGGGTTCGGGCGTTTCCCCCCTCGCCGGTATTGTCAGTGCTGCTCGGCGGACTGTGCGAATGGCGACCGGCCTGGGTCCGGGCCGGGCCTGCCCTCCCTCTCTGTGAACCTACCGAGGAGCCTCCCCGCATGGGTGCCAATTCGCTTGCCGCCGTTGTCGTGCTCGCCGCCGGTGGCGGGACCCGGATGAAGTCGAACAAGCTGCCCAAGGTGCTGCACGAGGTGTGCGGGCGCTCGCTGGTGGGCCACGCGGTGTCGGCGGCCGGTGAACTGGCGCCGGAGCAGCTCGTCGTGGTGGTCGGCCACCAGCGCGAGCAGGTGGAGGAGCACCTGGTGGCGCACTACCCGGCGGTGCGGCCGGTGGTGCAGGAGGAGCAGAACGGGACCGGGCACGCGGTGCGCACGGCGTTGGAGGCGCTGGCCGCGGACGACGTGGTGCTGGACGGCACCGTGATCGTGACCGCCGGTGACTCGCCGCTGCTGACCGGGCAGACCCTGCGCCGGCTGGCCGACGCCCACGCCGCGCAGCGGAACGGGGTCACCGTGCTGACCGCCGTCGTCCCCGCGCCCTTCGGCTACGGCCGCATCCTGCGCGACGAGGACGGCACCGTCGCCGCGATCGTCGAGGAGCGGGACGCCAGCGACACCCAGCGTGCGATCACCGAGATCAACTCGGGCGTCTTCGCCTTCGACGCCAAGCTGCTGGTCGAGGCGCTGGCCGAGCTCACCACGGACAACTCGCAGGGCGAGGAGTACCTGACCGACACCCTGGAGATCCTGCGCAAGGCCGGGCACCGGGTCGGCGCCGTGGTCGCCGAGGACCACCGGGACATCCTGGGCATCAACGACCGGGTCCAGCTGGCGCAGGCCCGCCGGCTGCTGAACGACCGCCTGCTGGAGCGGGCGATGCGCGCGGGCGTCACCGTGATGGACCCGGCGACCACCTGGTTCGACGTGCAGGTCTCGTACGAGCCGGACGCCGTGGTGCTGCCGAACACCCAGCTGCAGGGCGCCACCCACCTGGGCGAGGGCTGCGAGGTGGGCCCGAACTCCACCCTGAAGGACACCCTGATCGGCGCCGGCGCCCGTGTGAGCAACACCACGGCCGACCGCGCCGAGGTCGGCGAGCTGGCCATCGCCGGCCCGTACGCCTACCTGCGGCCGGGGGCGAAGCTGGCCCGCAAGGCGAAGGTCGGCACCTACGTCGAGGTGAAGAACTCCGAGCTGGGCGAGGGCGTCAAGGTGCCGCACCTCTCCTACATCGGCGACGCCACCATCGGCGAGGGCACCAACATCGGCGCGGCCTCGGTCACCGTGAACTACGACGGGGTCAACAAGCACCGCACGGTCATCGGCGCGCACTGCCGCACCGGCTCGGACAACATGTTCATCGCCCCGGTCACCATCGGTGACGGCGCTTACACCGGCGCGGGCTCGGTGATCACCAGCGACGTCCCGGCGGGCGCACTGGGCGTGAACCGGGCGCAGCAGCGCAACATCGAGGGCTGGGTCGAGCGCAAGCGCCCCGGGACCACGTCCGCCCAGGCCGCGAAGGCTGCGACGGACGGGGCCGCTGAGGCCTGACGGGCCGGGGTGCGCCCACGGGGCGGTCCCGGGGCGGACGGTTTCTGCGCGGGCGCGTAACCTTGAGGACATACGTGCGCCACCGGGCTTACCGCCCGTGTCCAGGCGTACCGAGAATTCCCTGATCCCCGTGAGTGCGGGCTGCGCCTGCCCTCCACGGGGACGGGGTTCAGCGTCCGCAAACGCGAGGAGACGGTGCAGTGAGCGGGATCACGACGTCGGGTGAGAAGAAGCTGAAGCTCTTCTCCGGCCGTGCCCACCCGGAACTGGCGAAGGAGGTGGCCGAGGCGCTGGGGACCGAGCTGGTCCCGACCAAGGCCCTGGACTTCGCCAACGGCGAGATCTACGTCCGCTTCCTGGACTCCGCGCGCGGCGCGGACTGCTTCGTGATGCAGAGCCACACGGCTCCCATCAACCAGTGGATCATGGAGCAGCTGATCATGATCGATGCTCTGAAGCGGGCCTCCGCGAAGAGCATCACCGCGATCCTGCCGTTCTACGGGTACGCCCGCCAGGACAAGAAGCACCTGGGTCGCGAGCCCATCTCGGCCCGCCTGATCGCCGACCTGCTGCGCCAGGCCGGTGCCGACCGCCTGATGGCCGTGGACCTGCACACCGCGCAGATCCAGGGCTTCTTCGACGGCCCGGTGGACCACCTGTTCGCGCTGCCGCTGCTGGCGGACTACGTGGGCGAGCGGGTCGACCGCTCCAAGCTGACCATCGTCTCGCCGGACGCCGGCCGGGTGAAGGTCGCCGACCAGTGGTGCGACCGCCTGGACGCCCCGCTGGCGATCATCCACAAGCGCCGCGACATCACCCAGGCCAACACCATCCTGTCGGCCGAGGTCGTCGGCGACGTCAAGGGTCGGGTCTGCGTCCTGGTCGACGACATGATCGACACCGCCGGCACCATCTGCGCCGCCGCCGACGCGCTGTTCGAGAACGGCGCGGCGGACGTCCTGGTGGCCGCCACCCACGGCGTGCTCTCCGGCCCGGCCGCGGACCGGCTGAAGAACTCGCGGGTGAGCGAGTTCGTGTTCACCAACACGCTGCCCACCCCGGCGCAGCTCCAGCTGGACAAGATCACCACGCTGTCCATCGCCCCCTCGATCGCGGCCGCGATCCGCGAGGTGTTCGAGGAGGGTTCGGTCACGAGCCTCTTCGAGGGCGTGCACTGACGAAGGCGCCGCGCGGCGGCCCCGGTCCCTCGCGGGCCGGGGCCGCCGCCGATTTCACGGGAGGGCGCCGATGCGGTTAGACTCGTGCAACTGCTCGGCGAGGGATGCCGTGTGCCTGCTGGACGGGCACCGACACCGTGATCGACGCGCTGCCGGTGGCGGATTCCGTCCGCCGGCAGAGGCCGTTGCCGCCGAGTGACCCCCGAACGTACTGAGGGTGTGGTCCCGGCGGTTTTTCGCGTTGCCTGCACCCCCGTGCCAGTCTTCACGAGGAGTGCAGTCGTGTCCGAGATCCGCCTTGCCGCTGAGACCCGTACCGAGTTCGGCAAGGGTGCCGCCCGTCGCGCCCGCCGCGCCGGCTTCGTCCCCGGTGTCGTCTACGGCCACGGCCACGCCCCGGTTCACCTGAACCTGCCCGGCCACGACCTGATGATGGCCCTCAAGACCCCGAACGCCCTGCTGGTCGTCCCGATCGACGGCAAGGACGAGTACGTGCTGCCGAAGGCCGTCCAGCGCGAGGCCATCAAGCGCACCATCGAGCACGTCGACCTGCTGCTGGTCAAGCGCGGCGAGAAGGTCACCGTCGAGGTTCCGGTCCACACCGAGGGCGAGCTGGCCGCCGGCGGCAACCTGCTGGAGCACGTCCTGCAGGCCCTGCCGGTCGAGGCCGAGGCCACCCACCTGCCCGAGGCCGTCACCGTCTCGGTCGAGGGCCTGGAGGCCGGTGCCTCGATCCACGCCAAGGACATCGTCCTGCCGGCCAACGTCTCGCTGGCCGTCGACGCCGACGCCGTCGTGCTGCAGGTCATCGCCGCCCAGGCCGCCCCGGCCGAGGAGGAGGCCGCCGAGGCCGAGGGCGCCGAGGCCTGAGCCTCCTAGCGCTTAACTGCTGAGACCGCTGCCCCGGTCGCTCCCGCTGGAGCGACCGGGGCAGCGGTGTGTCCGGGATGATGACGTCGAGCGCTAAGGCGAGGAGAGCAAGGAATGGCTGAGGAGTACGACGGGCCCTGGCTGGTGGTGGGGCTGGGAAACCCGGGGGAGCAGTACGCCCGGAACCGGCACAACATCGGCTTCATGGTGGTGGACCTGCTGGCGCAGCGGATGGGCGCGAAGTTCAAGGCGCACAAGAGCCGGGCACAGGTGGCCGAGGGCCGGCTGGCGGGCAAGCGGGTGGTGCTGGCCAAGCCGATGTCCTTCATGAACCTCTCCGGCGGGCCGGTGACGGCGCTGCGGGACTTCTACAAGGTGCCGGCCTCGGCGCTGATCGCCGTCCACGACGAGCTGGACGTCGACTACGCGGCGCTGCGGCTGAAGCTGGGCGGCGGGGACAACGGCCACAACGGCCTGAAGTCGATCACCAAGTCGCTGGGTCCGGACTACCACCGGGTGCGCTGCGGGATCGGTCGTCCGCCGGGCCGGATGGAGGTCGCGGACTTCGTGCTGAAGGACTTCTCCTCGACCGAGCGCAAGGAACTGGAGTGGTTCGTGGACCGCTCGGCGGACGCGGTGGAGGCGCTGCTGTCCGAGGGGCTGGAGCGGGCGCAGGGCACGTACAACTCCTGACTGGTCGTCATGGACGTGCTGTGCGCGGTACGCAACAGTCGTACAACGCTTGCCGTTCCAAACCTGAATCCATGTGAGAACCCTGTGCGGGATCGGATAGCGTCGGCCTGGTACGCGAACGGGTCCTGGGGAGTTCTCGATGCGGAGATTGCGTCCGGTCCGCCGACTTCGGCGGCTCCGGGTGGTCCGGCTGAAACAGCTCGGACGACGAGTCGGTACGGCCGGTGCGCTGGGGGCGGCCGGAGTGTTGTTGTCCAGCGGTGCGGTGGCGCACGCCGATCCGGTGGCGGAGCCGGATCCGGCGGTCTCGCCGGAGCCCGCGGCGGCGCAGTTCGCGCCGGTGCTCGGCGACTCGGTCGGGCCGGACGCCGGGCTGCTGGCGGTCGGCGGCGGCCTGGTGGTCGTGGCCGGCGGTGCCGCGCTGTGGCTGAAGCGGCGGCGCGCGGGCGAGCCCGCGGAGTAGGAACGTGACGTGAGGGGCCGGTGTCCACGGGAGTGGGCGCCGGCCCTTCGCCGTCTTGTCATCCGTTTCCGGCGTGCGGGGCGTCGTGAGGGTATGAAGCGCGAATCGATGCGCCCGGGGGGTTCCGGATCCGACCCGTTCGACGAGTTCGTCGCGGCGCGGTACCAGGCCCTGCTACGGGGGGCATACCTGATCACCGGGGACGTTCACGACGCCCGGGACCTGTTGCACGACGCTCTGGCACGGGTGTACCCGAAGCGGTCGGCGATCCGGGAGCCGGGGGCGGCCGAGGGGTACGTCCGCAGGACGATGGTCCGCACCCATGTGTCGCGGTGGCGCCGGACCCGGCGCGAGGTGCTGACGTCCGCCCTGCCCGACGGGCCTGCGGCCCAGGAACCCGAGCGGGACGGGCAGTTGGCGGCGGCGCTGGCCGGGCTGCCGCGGCGGCAACGGGCGGCGGTGGTGCTGCGCTACTACCTGGACCTGTCCGTCGCGCAGGTGGCGGTGGAGCTGGGGTGCTCGGTGACCACGGCGAAGACCCACCTGGCGCGGGGGATCAAGGCGCTTCGACAGGAACTGGAACCGGCGAGGGAGTTGGTGGGGCGTGAGCGCTGAGGGCGAGTTCGAGGAGGAGCTGGCCGTCCGGCTCGGGGTGCGCGCGGCGGGGGTCGGTGGCAGCCCGCCGCTGGCCGAGCTGCGCGAGGCGGGGCGCCGGCGGGCGCGGCGGCAGCGGGCCGTGCGGGGGGCGGCCGCGGTGGCGGTGCTGGCGGTCGGCGCGGGGGTGCTGACGCAGCTGGGCGGCGGCTCCGGGGTCGGCCGTACGGGCGTGGCCGGGGCGGGCGTCGCTCTGGTGAGCCCGACGACAGGTGCGACGGGCGCGGGGCCGGAGGCCGTGATCCTGAGTTGCGCGAAGGGGCCCACGTCCATGCGGACACCGGGCTGGCACCAGCACCCGGCCTGGACGCCTCCGGCGGTGCCGTCGTCGGGTGTTCCGTCGTCGGGTGTTCCGTCGTCGGGTGTTCCGTCGTCGGGTGTTCCGTCGTCGGGTGTTCCGTCGTCGGGTGTTCCGTCGTCGGGTGTTCCGTCGACGTA
>NZ_JBEXKB010000006.1:0-36746 GCF_040609455.1 Kitasatospora sp. NPDC004669 | reverse complement strand
CGTCCGGTGTTCCGTCGTCCGGTGCTCCGTCGTCGGGTGTTCCGTCGTCCGGTGTTCCGTCGTCGTTGTCGTCGGCCGATCTGGCGAACATCGAGCTGGGGCGTGCGGGTGCGGCCGTGGAGATGACGGCGATCATGAATGTGGTGTTTCGCGAGCACTATTTCGGTACCTGCCGCGACGCGGGCACGAACACGCTCTACGTGATGCGGGTCCCGGGCAGCGACCTGGACGTCGCCGCGACCCGGGCGGTGGCCGACCGGCCCTGGGTGAAGCTCCAGTTCGTGGATGCGGCCGGTTCGCGTGACCAGCTGATGGCGTTCGGCGCCCGGATCCGCGCGGACATCGGGGAGTGGCAGTCCAAGGGTGTGAAGATCGAGGCGGTGACGCTCGCCGTCGACGGCACCGGAGTGGTGGTCGACACTCCGCAGTGGGCGTCCGCAGGTGCGGAGATCAAGGCGAAGTACGGCCCCCTGGTGGCCGAGGTCCGCTAGGGCCCGCCTGACGCGAAGGACCGGTGCGGGATGCACCGGCCCTTCGCGTTGCCGCGTCAGCCGGTGTTGCGCAGGCCGGCGGCGATGCCGTTGACGGTCAGCAGCAGGGCGCGGGCGCGCAGCGGGTCCTCGCTGCGGCCGGCCGCGGCCTCCTCGCGCTGGCGGCGCAGCAGCGCGACCTGGAGGTAGGAGATCGGGTCGAGGTAGGCGTCGCGGACGGTGAAGGTCTGCTTCAGCACCGGGTTGTGCTCCAGCAGTTCGCTCTCGCCGGTGAGCCGCAGGACCTCGCGCAGGGTGAGGTCGTGCTCGGCGACGATCTGGTCGAAGATGTGGCGCAGCTCGGTGGGTACCAGCTGCTCGACGTAGTGGCGGGCGATCCGCAGGTCGGTCTTGGCCAGCGTCATGGCGACGTTGGACAGGAAGTTGCGGAAGAAGTGCCACTGGCCGTACATCTCGTCCAGCACGTCGCCGAGGCCGGCCGCGCGGGCGGCGGCGAGGCCGGAGCCGACGCCGTACCAGCCGGGGACGATCTGGCGGGACTGGGTCCAGCCGAACACCCACGGGATGGCCCGCAGGCCGTCCAGGCCGGCGCCGGAGTCGGGGCGACGGGACGGGCGGGAGCCCAGGTGCAGCGAGGCGAGCTGGTCGACCGGGGTGGCGGCGAAGAAGTACTTCGGCAGGTCCTCCTGGTCGACCAGGGCCCGGTAGGAGGTGTGGGCGGCCTCGGAGACCTGGTCCATCGCGGCGTCCCAGCGGGCCAGTTCCTCGGGGGCCTGGCGCGGGGAGGTGTGCAGCGCGGAGGCGGCCAGGGTGGCGGAGAGGGTCAGCTCCAGGTTCTCCCGGGCGAGGGAGGGGAGCAGGTACTTGTCGGAGATGACCTCGCCCTGCTCGGTGACCTTGATCTCGCCCTCCAGGGTGCCCCAGGGCTGGGCCAGGATGGCCTCGTGCGAGGGGCCGCCGCCGCGGCCGACGGTGCCGCCGCGGCCGTGGAAGAGGCGCAGCCGGATGCCGTAGCGGTGGGCGACGTCGCGCAGCCGGCGCTGGGCCCGGTGGATCTCCCACTGGGAGGTGGTGATGCCGCCGAACTTGGAGGAGTCGGAGTAGCCGAGCATGACCTCCTGGACGTCGCCGCGCAGCGAGACGAGCAGCCGGTAGGAGGGGTCGGAGAGCATCTCGTCCAGGATGCGGTCGGCCTGCTGGAGCTCGTCGGTGGTCTCCAGCAGCGGCACGATGCCGATCTTGGCGATGCCGGCGTGCAGGTCGATCAGGCCGGCCTCGCGGGCCAGCACGGTGGCGGCGAAGACGTCGTCGGCGCCCTGGCACATCGAGATGATGTAGCTCTCGACGATCTCGTCGCCGAAGCGCTCGAAGCCCTCGCGGATGGTGTTGAAGACGCCGAGGGTCTTGGTGCCGGCCTCGTCCAGCGGGGCCGGGGTGGGGGCGAGCGGGCGGCGCGAGCGCAGCTCCTTGGCGAGCAGCCTCTGCCGGTACTCGCGGGGCATGTCGGCGTAGCGCCAGGCCTCCTCGCCGAGGCGGTCGAAGAGCTGGCCGAGGGCGTGGTGGTGGGCCTCGGCGTGCTCGCGCACGTCCATGGTGGCGAGCTGGAGGCCGAAGGCCTCGATGGTGTTGATGGCGCGGGCCAGGCGGCCGTCGGCGATCAGTTCGCCGCGGTGGGCGCGCAGCGAGTCCTGGATCAGCCGCAGGTCGGCGATCAGCTCGCGGGTGCCGAGGTAGTCGCGGCCCTCGATGTGCGGGGTGCCGCCGGCCAGCCGCTCGCGGGTGTTCTCCAGCTTGAGCCGGATGCAGGTGGCCTTGAGGCGGTAGGGCTCCTCGGCGTTCATCCGCTTGTAGCGGGGGCTGAGTTCGGGGAGCCGGTGCAGGTCGGTGTTGAGCGAGGCGAGCAGCTCGACCGAGGCGCCGGCCAGCCGCTCGGAGGTGGAGAGGGTGTTGCGCAGCTCGTCGATGGCGGCGAGGGCGTCCTTGATGCCGTACTCGTGCTGGAGGTTGAGGACGTCCCAGGTGACCTGCGGGGTGACGTTGGGGTTGCCGTCGCGGTCGCCGCCGATCCAGGTGCCGAAGGTCAGCGGGCGGACGCCGTCGGGCAGGCCCAGGCCGACCCGGGCGAGCTCCTCGTGCAGCTCCTCCAGCACCTCGGGGACGGCCTCGCGGTAGAGCTCGTCCAGGTAGTAGACGGCGTTGCGGGCCTCGTCGGTGGGCTCGGGGCGGGCGATGCGCAGCTCGTCGGTCTGCCAGAGCAGGTCGATGACCTCGGCCAGGCGGCGGTCGGCGGAGCGCTTGGCGCTGCTGGTGCGGGCCGGGTCGGCGGCGGCGAGGCCGGAGGTGAGCTCCTCGCGGTGGATGCGGTCGAGGAGTTCGCCGATCCGGCGCAGCTTGTTGAGCACGCTGCGGCGGGCGGCCTCGGTGGGGTGGGCGGTGAAGACCGGGCGGACCGCGAGGTGGGCCAGGGTGTCCTGGAGGTGCTTGGGGTCGGCCTCGGCGAGCTGGTCGGCGGTCTGGGCGAGCAGCGAGCCCTCGCGGGCGCGGCGGGTGGCGAACTCGCGGCCGCGGTGCACCTGCTCGGTGACGTTGGCGAGGTGGAAGTAGGTGGAGAACGCGCGGACCAGCTTGGCGGCGGTGTCCAGGTCGATGTCGGAGAGGAGTTCGGCGGTGGCCTCGCCGTCGGTGCGGCTGAGCAGACGGACTTGTTCGACCAGGCCCAGCAGCTGGGGGCCCTCCTGGCGGACCAGCGTCTCGCCGAGCAGGTCGCCGAGACGGCGGATGTCCGCACGCAGGGCGGCGTTGTCGGCGATGGCGGTGGGGCTGTCCGCCGGGTTGGGGACCGGAGCGGTCACGGCTGGCTCCCTGTGGTGGTGGGGTTCGGCAACGGCTCATCGTCACAGGTCCACGCGCAGTGTGGCGGGTGTGACGCGTGCGGACCGCGCTGTCCGACGCGACCAGCATAGGTGTCGGGGCGGTCGCTGTCCGCGAGGTGGCCGGATGGCGGACAGGCCCGCCGAAAAGCACCTATGGTCTGGACCAATTGAGCGGTTCGCGAGGTGTACCGGTTATCCCGGTGGGGAGGGGGAGGGGTTGCCGCTTAGGCTGTCACGCATGAGCAAGTCGCCTGGGGAGCGCGTGCCGGTCCGGTCGTTCTGGTGGTGGAAGCGGCCGCGGAGCGCCTTCCTGGACATCGTGCTGGCGGTGCTGGCCGCGCTGGAGTGCTCGGCCAGCACGGTCGCCTTCCTGGATGCCCGGGTGCACCTGTCCGGCGCGGGCACGGTCGCGATCGCGGTGCTCGGCACGCTGGCGGGCGGCTCGCTGGTGCTGCGCCGGCGGTGGCCGGCCGTACCGGTGCTGCTGACTCTGGTGCTGATGCCCGGGATGCTCGGGGTGCTGCTGCTGGTGGTGTCGCTGTACACACTGGCGGAGACCTGGGAGTGGCCCACGCGGCGTTGGCGGGTGGTGGCGCTGTCGGTGCTGGCCTTCGGCGAGGCGGTCGCGGTGATGATGGTGTCGATGCTGACACCGGGCGACTCGACGGTGGAGCAGCCGGCGCTCTGGGTCCAGGTGCTGATAGCGGTGCTGGTGGCGGTCGGGCTGACCGTTCCGCCGGTGGTGACCGGACTGTACGTGGGGGCGCGGCGGCGGCTGATCGAGTCCCTCAAGGACCGCGCCCACGGCCTGGAGACCGAGCTGGACCTGCTGGCCGAGCAGGCCCAGGAGCGCGCCCGCCGGGCCCGGCTGGAGGAACGCACCCGGATCGCCCGGGAGATGCACGACGTGGTGGCGCACCGGGTGTCGCTGATGGTGGTGCACGCCGGGGCGCTGGAGCGGATCGTCGGCAAGGATCCGGAGAAGGCCGCGCAGAGCGCCAAGTTGATGGGCGAGGTGGGCCGGCAGGCGCTGAACGAGCTGCGCGAGATCCTCGGCGTGCTGCGGATGGACGACGAGCGGCAGCCGGAGCCGGACTCGCTGGTCGGGCTGCCCCGGCTGGTCGACCAGTCCCGGGCGGCCGGGATGGCGGTGACCCTGACGGTCAGCGGCAGCCGGCAGGAGTTCACCGGGGAGGCCGAGCAGACCGCGTACCGGGTGGTCCAGGAGGGGCTGACCAACGCCCACAAGCACGCGGGCGGGGCGCAGGTGTCCGTACTGCTCGCGTACGCGCCGAACGGCGTGCGGGTGAGTGTGGTGAACGCCTGCCCGGGCGGGGAGCGGGGTGCGGCGCAGCTGCCCAGCGGCGGCAACGGGCTGGTCGGCATGCGCGAGCGGGTGATCGCGCTCGGCGGCACCTTCTCGGCCGGACCGGAGGCGGACGGCGGGTTCCGGGTCGAGGCGGTGCTGCCGTCCAGGCTGGCGGTCCGGACGAACCGGCTGGGCTGACTGGCTGGCCGGGCTAGGAGTACTCCTCCACGGTGCGCAGCCGTTCCGGGGCGGTGCCCAGGACCAGGGTGCTGATCGCCTGGTCGATGCCATGGCCGAGGAACCACTCGCCGGTGTGGTCCAAGCTGTAGACCCGGCCCTCCTGGTCGACGGCCAGCAGCGCCTGCCCGTACGCCTCCTCGCCGAGCGGGGCGAGCTGGGTGCCCAGCGCCCGGCCGAGGTCGAACAGGGTGCGCGGCTGGTGCAGGCCGCACAGCGGGTCGATCAGGAACGGGGTGCGGGCCAGCTGGCGGCCCGGGCCGGACAGGTCGAAGGCGAGGCCGCCGAACTCGGCCCAGGCCTCCACCGCCGCCGGGAACACCGCATGCGGGACGCCGCCGGACCCGTCGTACCCGGCCAGGGTGTCGGCCCACTCCTCGGCCTGCCGGATCTGCCAGCGGCTGGGGTGCCAGCCGGCCGCCTTGAGCTCGGCGGCGACGTCGGCGGGGAAGCGCGGGCGGGTTCGCCCGAGGGTGCCGGCCGAGGACAGGGTGGCCGGGGGCGGGGGCGGGGGCGGGCTGGGCGGATTCAGGGCGGACTCCGGGGATCGGGGACAGGGGGCGTACGAGGGGCGGTCGACGCGCGGATCAGCGCGCGGGCGGCCCGACGGCGACGCTCTGCACGGTGAAGTGCTCCAGCATCGGGGCGCAGGAGCGGCACGGCGGGGCGTGGGTGCCGTGCGCCGGGTCGCCCTCCTCGCGGATCCGTACGGTCGTCATCCGGGAGCCCTTGAGTGCCTTGCGGGCCTCGTTCAGGCTCATCGGCTTGCGGGCCGCTCGCTTCGAGCGCTTGCCGTCGACCGTGGTCAGGTACTGGGAGAGCAGGACGGCCTCCGGGCAGCGGCCGGTGAACCGCTCGCGGGCCTCGACCGGCAGGGTGTCCAGGAAGTCGCCGACCAGCGGGTGCAGGACCGGGCGACGCTCGTCCTTGTCGCCGGCCAGGGTGTGCACCTCGCCTCCCTTGAGCGACAGCGCGGCGGCGACGGCGGGCAGCAGGCTGTCGCGGTGGTGGCGCAGCACGGGCGGGCCCGCCGGCTCACCGGTGGTCATGCGGTGTCCTCCTCCACGTTCCCGGCGGTCCGGTTCCTGTTGGGTCCTGTTGGTCCTGGGCAAGCCTGTCATTTGACACCGACAAGCGCACAACCGGGGTGCGGGCACGGCCGAACCCCCGTACGGCCGTCGGCTGATCGGCCGGGCGCCCGTGGGCATCCTGACGCGACCTCGGCCGGATCCGCACACCGTCATCACGACTTGTCCGCCAATCTACCGAAACCGCCCCCGACGCGGAGCCGTCGCCGGTACGGTTCCGACAGCGCGCCGCAGGGGGCGCGGCCCGTCCACCGGTTCGGCCAACTCGCGCCGATGAAGGAACCGTTGGAGGCGGCCGGCGACCGTCCAGTGGTGGAGTGCGCGGCGCAGTCCCGGGGTGCCCGGCAGTACGGGCGGGGCCGGGGGTGTTCACCGACGACGTGAACTCGCCGACGCCGCACGGATGATCGGCGCCGGGTCGGACGACCCCGTCCCGGTCCGCCTGCCGCCGCACCCGCACCTCGCGCAGACACGGCAGCCGCGGGTCGTGGAGGTGTTGGGAGGGGCGCCGGGTGCGGGGGTTCGCCCGGCGGGGTGACCCCCTAGGCTGGTGCCCAGCAAGCGCACCGAGAATTTGCAGCAGCCAGTGGGGGCTCCCAGATGACGACAGGTCGGCCCGGCGTCGCCGCCGCACCGAACGCGGCGTACGCAGGTCAGGTGGTGCATTTCCCGGATCCGGTCCGCGCGGAGCGGCACCCGGCCGGGGTCCGGGTGGACGAGTCCGGCTACCCGGACTTCGGCCCGTACGCCGCCGCGGCGGCCGAGGTCGCCGACCCGCCGGAGGGCTTCGGCGTGGACGAACTGCGGCTGACCGACTACGTCTCCGCCAACGCCGCGCTGTTCACCCAGGGCCACCCGCTCTGGGCCGACCTGGAGACCGCGGTGGCCACCCCGCCCGGCTGGACCTGGCACCACGCGGTCGGCCGGGCCGCCCCCGGCTGGCGGCGGATGGAGCTCGTCCCGGTCGAGGTCAAGGCCCTGCTGCGGCACCACGGCGGCCTGGCCACCTCGCCCGCCGACCACTCCCGCCGCGGCACCCGCCCGCTGCAGGAGCGCCGGCCCGTCCACTTCTCGCTGGCCAAGGACGGCGGCGACCCGATCGGCGTCCCCGAGGACCTGGTGCAGCGCGCCGAGGAGCGTCTCGGCTACCGGCTGCCCGGCGCCTACCGCACCTTCCTCAAGCTGGGCGGCGGCCGCGGCCCGGTCGGGGTGGCGCTGGACACCGAGCTGGGCATGCTGCTCGACCAGCCGTTCCTGACCCTCACCGAGGAGTACGGCACCGAGGACGTCGTGTACGCCAACAAGTGCCTGCGCGACCACTTCACCAAGGACTACCTGGGCATCGCCTACGTGCAGGGCGGCATCCTCGCGCTCAAGGTGCGCGGCGACCGGACCGGCTCGGTCTGGTTCCACCTGTACGACGACGCCCGCGACTCCGGCGCGCCGGAGGCCCCGGAGGACCGCTGCGCCCGGCTGCTGCTGCCCTGCGGGGACGACTTCGACGCCTTCCTGCTGCGGCTGGCCGGCAGCCCGCCGGAGCTGGAGACGGTCGCGGAGCTGATGGTGGACGGCGGGTTCGCCCGGGCCGTCCCGGTGGGCTGACGCGCGTGGGCGCCGGGGTGCAGGTGGAACGGGGGACGAAGAGGATGCGGACAGGGGTGAACCGGGCGTGGTGACGTACGCGCAGGCGCATGAGATCGCCGAGGAGTGGATCAACGGCGGCGTGCCGCACGCGCAGCAGCGCGAGGTGCGGGTCCGGGAGTTCGACCTGGGCTTCGTCTGCTGGGCGGTCGCGCCCGCGGACACGGCCGCCGGTACGGACGGCGGTGGGAGCGGCTCGGGTGAGGCGCGGCTGGTGATCGCCCGGGACTCGGGCGCCAGCACGCTCTGGCCCGCGCTGCCCGTCAACGAGGTGGTCCGGCAGTACGAAGAGGTGTACGGGCGGCCGGTCGCGGCCAACCCGGCCGGGGCGGCGAAGCCCGCACCGGGGCCGGTGGAGGCCACCTCCTTCCTGCTCAGCCCGCCGCAGTGGCTGCAGGAGGCGGGGGCCGCGGCGATCGCGGCGGAGGCGGAGAAGCTGGGGGGCGCTGCCGCCCCGGCCGCTGCCGCCGCCCCTGCTCCGATGGCCGCCCCGGCCCCGACGGCTGTCCCGGCTCCCGCTCCGGCGCCGGTCGCGGCCGAGGAGCCGCCCGCGCCGATGCCGCCCGCACCCGCCCCGGTGCCCGCGCCGGTGCCGTCCGCGCCGCCGGCGCCCGCCGTGCTGACCGCGCCGCCGGTCTCCGACCGACCCGCCGGGGACGCGCCGACCATGCTCGCCCCGCCGCCCGGCGACGAGCCGGCCTTCGCGCCGCAGCCCCCGGCCGCCGCGCCGGTGCCGCCGCCGGCCGCGCCCGTGGAGCCGGTCGCCCCGGTCGCTCCCACCGCGCCGGTCGGCGCCGAGGCGGCGACCGTGCTGATGTCCGAGGGCCTGCGCACCTCCGGCTCGGACCTGCCCGACGCGCCCGCCCCGGCCGGGGCCGAGGCCGCGACCATGCTGATGCCCCCGGGCAGCGGCGGCTACGGCATGCCGCCGGTCCCGCCGCCCGCCGCCCAGCCCCCGGCTGCTCCGCCCGCCGCCCCGCCGGCCCCGGTGCCCGCCGCGGCCGCCGTGCCGGCGCCGACGCTGCTCGCGCCGCCGGACGCCATGCCCGGTCTGATGGGCCTGCCCGGTGCCCCGGCCACCCCGCCTGCGGGCGGTGCGCCGGTCGAGCAGGCGCCCACCATGCTGGCCTCGCCCGGCGGGCTGGCCGGCCTGCCCGGCGGCCCCGGCACGCCCTCCGCCCCGCCCACCGCCGCGCCGGCGCAGGGCGGGCTCGGCCGCGCCCCCGGGTCAGCCCCGCCGCCGCCCCCGCCGGCCGCGCTGCGCGGCGGCCCGTCCGGCGGCCCCTCCGGCTCCTCGGGCTCGGGCGGGCTGGGCCGCAACCAGGGCACCGCCCCGCCGCCGCCCCCGCCCGCCGAGCTGCGGCACACCCCGGGCTCCGGCGCGCCCGTCGGCGGTGCCGGCGGCCGGGCGGCCGGTTCGACCCCGCCGCCCCCGCCCCCGGCGGGCCTGCGCAGCGGTGACACCCCGGCCCCGACCCCGCAGGGCGCGCCCGCCGGGCCCGCGGCCGGGATCGCGTACGAGGCGACCCAGCTGGCCAGCGCGATCGACCCGGCGCTGCTCGTCGGCCCGGCGGACCCGGGCACCCCGCCGTCCGGCGGCCCCGCCGTCCCGCCGCCGCCCGGCGGCCCGACCGCCCCCGCCGCGCCCGTCGCCGGGTACGGCTACCCGAACGCGGGCGCCGCGCCCGGCGTCGTCCCGCCGACCCCGGTCACCGGCCCGCCGCAGGGCGCGCCGGTCCCGCCCGGGGTCCCCGCGGTCGGCCCGGGCTACTTCGCCGCGCTCAGCTACCGGGGCCCGGACGGCTCGGAGCAGAAGCTGCTGCACCGCAGCGAGCCCGGCACCCCGCACCCGGAGTGGAAGATCCTGCAGGACCTGCGCCGGCTGAACGTGCCCCCGGAGCAGGTGCTGGAGCTCTACACCGAGCTGGAGTCCTGCGACCTGCCGGGCGGCTACTGCAACCGCATGATCGCGGCCTCCTGGCCGAACGTGCGGCTCACGCACACCGCCCCGTACGGCCGCGACCACGCCTCCCGGCAGGCCGGGATGGCCGAGTTGCTCGACCACCTGGACGAGCTGCACCAGCTGGCCTCGGGCGCCCAGCGGGTCCGCCCGTTCCGGGTGCCGCTGCCCGTGCCCGGGACGGTCCAGCAGCTGCCCCCGGCACCGCCGCAGCAGCTGGCCCAGGAGGTCGGCGAGGCCTTCGGGCAGAACCTGTTCCGCTACGAGCAGCGCGCGGTCTCCCGGCAGGGCGTGCCGGAGCCGGTGTCGCAGAGCCTGATGTGGGCCGGGCTGCCTCGCGACTTCGGGCCGTTCTTCTGGGCCCAGGCACAGGAGGGCCGGCCGATCCCGACCCTCGCCGAGCTGGCCGCCGAGCGCGGCCTTCCCGTAGCCCCGGACTTCGGCGGCTACCTGGTGCTCGGCAACGACTACGGCCGTCAGCTGTGCGTCCAGTACGGCACCGCGCACGTGGTCGCCGTGGACATCGATGGAACCGGCCAGCCGCCGCGCTTCGTCAACAGCGGTGTACCGGAGTTCGTCCGCGCGCTGGCCCTGCTGGGGCGGATGTGGCGGCTGCGGTACGGGCTGACGCCGGAGCAGGCCGGTCGCTGGACCACCGACTTCCAGGCACAGCTCGCCGCGATCGACCCGGCGGCCCTGCAGAACGCGGACACCTGGTGGGCCGTGCTGCTGGAGCAGTTCTGGGACGGTCTGCTGTAGCGGACCGTCGCGGATCCTCGCAGGTGGGGAGGGGTCGTTCCGGTGTCCGGAACGACCCCTCCGGCATGTCCCGGTAGCTGTGCCTCGTTGGGGTTTCGTCCGGATCTGCGCAGAATAGGTCAGGAGGGTGGGTCTATTCGCCTGGTCCTCGACATATTCCGGTCCGCACGACGACCGGATCCGGCCCCGGCCTGCGAACCGGTTCCGGATCCGTCCGTTCCGTCCGATCATGGGCTCCGCAGCCCGCGAAACGAGGGGAAGAGCCCATGAGCGACGCCGTCCCCCAGTACGGCTTCACCCAGGCCCGGCGCGGCTACGCGCCCGAGCAGGTCGACCGGGCGCTCGCCGCCCTGACCGCACGACGCGACGAGGCGTGGGAGCGGTTGAGCGTCCTGGGCGCCGGGATCCGGCAGATGGAGGCCCGGCTGGACGACGTCCGCCGCGCCGCCGACGAGGCCCCGGAGCCGGACTACCAGGTGCTCAGCGAGCAGGCCGTCGGACTGGCCGAGATGGCGCAGAACGAGGCCAACGCGGTGAAGGAGAAGGCCGAGCGCTTCGCCGAGGACCTGCGGGACGAGGTGTACGAGGCCGGGCAGGCGCTCGGCAAGGCGGCCAAGGAGTACAGCGCCACCATCCGCTCGGAGGCCGACGCGGCCGCCCGCCGCACCGACGAGCGCACCCGCGCCGAGGCCGAGGGCATCCGAGCCGAGGCCGACCGGGAGAGCCGCGAAGCCCGGGACGGCGCCACCGCCTACGCCGCCAAGGTCCGGGTGGCCGCCGCCGAGACCAGCGAGCACGCCGAGGCCGAGCTGGCCGCCAAGCGCCGCAAGGCCGACGAGACCTTCGCCGAGGCCCAGGCCAAGGCCGATGCCGAGGACACCGAGGTCTCCGCGACGGCCGAGCGCCGGGTCAAGGAGGCCGAGCAGCACCGGGAGACCGTGCTCAACCGGATCAAGCAGCTGGAGACCGACGCCCAGGCCAAGGCCGACCAGCTGGTCGAGCAGGCCCGCCGGGAGGCCGAGAAGATCAACGCGGCGACCGAGCGCGACCAGCACGCGTTCGACACCCGGCTGGAGACCGTCCAGCGGCACCTGGACCACATCAAGGCGACGCTGGCCTCGCTCACGGGCGCGGCGGTCGGGCAGATCGAGCCCGAGGAGGAGGCCGTCGAGGACACCGCCCCGGCGGACGCGGTGGCCGACGCGGCGCCGGTGGACTCGGAGGCGGACACCGGGGAGATCCCGGTGCGGAACCTGCGGAAGGCCTCGGTGCGGCCTTCGGTCCCGGCTCCGGCTGCGGCTCCGGCCGCCGACAAGGCTCCGGCTCCCGACAAGGCTCCGGCTCCCGACAAGGCTCCGGCTCCGGACGCCGACAAGGCCCCGGCTCCCGACAAGGCTCCGGCTCCCGACGAGGCTTCGGCTCCGGAGAAGTCGACGGCGGTGCTGCGGCAGCCGGTGGTCGGCGGGGGCGCTGCGGGTGCCAAGGCCGACGGAGCCGAGGGCGCTGCCGCCGAGCCGGTGGTGACCGGCCCGGTCGCCCCGGCCGCGGTGCCGCCGAAGCCGGCCTCGCCGCCCGCGCCGGCCGCCGACCGGGACGGCGTGAACGGTTCGGAGGGCGCGGAGGGCGCGGAGGGCGCCGAGGAGCCCGAGGACGAGACCCGGATCATCCCGAAGATCATCATCGTGGACGACGGCAGCGGCTACGCCGCCCCCAACACGGTCTCCTACCGCCGCCGCTAACCCTTGCCCTCACCCGCGATCAGCTGGGTGAGCTTGGCGTCCTGGGCCCTGACCGCCTCCTTCTGCGCGGCCAGGGCCTCCGCGTTGCGGTCGATCAGCTGACGCTGGTAGCCGGCCAGCGCGGCGAACCAGAGGCCGGCCAGGTTGGACCTGACGGTGCAGTCGGCGTCCGCGCGGGCGGCGGCCAGCTCGGCCGGGGTGGGCTCCGGCGTGGCCTGGTACCTGCGGGACAGCTCCTCCGGGGTGGTGGCCTCGAAGCCGGCGGCCGACATGCAGGCGGTCCACTCCTTGGTGGCCGCCACCACCCGGGCGTCCTTGGCGGCGGCCTTGATCGACTCGTCGAACAGCCGGCTGACCAGCTCGCCGCCGGCCGCGGGTGGTGAGCCGAGCCGTTCGGCGGTCTGCCGGTCGCAGTCGACCCGGGCGTTGTCGTAGGCCTCGCCGGCTCCGGCCGGGGCGGGGTTCGGCCGCGGGGCGGTCCGCTTCGGCGGATGGAAGCCCAGGGTCGCCGCGGCCTGCGCCCCGAGGTAGCCCCAGGGGCCGGCCGGCAGGGCGGTCGCGTCGTCCGGCGGCTGCGCGGCCTGCAGGCCGTCCCCGCTGAACGCGGCGAACCCGGCCCGGTGCATGCAGGAGACGACCAGCACATTTCGTGCCTGAATCTCCTTGACGGAGGTTTGATCATCGGCCTGATAAGCGGAGAGGGGAAGTCCGGTCATTCCGCCGCGACCGGATTCCGGAGCGATTGTCGAACTGATCTCCGGTGGAGTCGGAGAGGATTCGGCGGAACCCTTGCCGGCGCCGTCCGAGCAGCCTGCGGATAAAACCGACAGAACGGCCGTCAGGGATATGGCGGCGAATCGTCCGAATTGGGTGGGGCGTGGCAAGCGTCTGCTCCGATCCTCAAGCGCGGCAAGCTTGTTGGGACCCTAGCTCATTTCGTCCCGGAACGTTCCCGGGGTGTCGGCCGAGGACTGGCTTGGCCGGAAAACGGCTGTGCGGTGGTGGCTCGCCGTGTAAATCTCGGGAGTCGCAACCGCTACCGACGGAGGGTTACATGATTCGCCGCACTAATCCCCGTACCAGCGTTCGGAACAGAAATGGCAAGGCGCGTCGAGTGGGTGCCCTGGCGGTTCTCACGGCCGCCGCCGCGACGCTGCTGCCGACCACCGGCGCACATGCCGTGGACCGGGTCGACTGCGGAAACCGGGACGATTTCGCGAAGGTGTGGAACTACGGCTACAGTGGCCAGCTCTGCTTCGCGAACGACGGCTGGACGGCCGTGCGGATCTACAACGTCGACCGGATCGACGCGGGCAACAACAAGGTCATCACCTATCTCGGCGGCGGGCTCGGCTCGTGGACCGTCTTCAGCTGGGAGCGCTACGACTTCAACGCCAACCAGGGGCACCAGGTGATGATGTACGACATCAACCTGTCCCGCTGGTAGGGCCCGTTGTGACCGCTTCGCTCCGACGGCTTTCGCCATGACGGCTCTCGCCGTGGCGGTCTTCGCCGTGACGGTCTGCGCCGACCGGACGGGTGCGGACGTCCGGGGCGGCCGGTGCGCGGGCCGGGCGGTGAACGGGGCGGTAGAAGGATGAGGCCGAGACCCGTGGCGCCCTCCAGGAAAGGGCGCCACGGTTCCCGGCGCTTGGGCGGGCGCCCCCACCCAGGGTCGCCCGGCCTCGCACCTCCGACCCCCATCGGGGGTGCGACAGTGCCGCCACAGCCATCCCCCACGGTTGGGTGCGGCGGGCACGTCCACCATGGTGCGCGATCTCCATGGACGGCCAGTGACCGGAGTATGTCCAGTTCGTGGCGGATGGCGGAGCCGGATGTCGACCGGTGTCCGGCTGGTTCGTCCACCGGCTGCCCGGCGTTCCGTCCAGTGGTTCGTCCGCAGTTGTGTCCCTGACGGCTTCGGGGTGGCGACCGCCGGTTCGTCCCCGCCCGGCCCCGCCGGGGCCGTACACCGCGTGCCCGTCACTGCCGCGGCGTAGGCTGGAGACCCCCGGCCGCTCGGCGTGCCGGGCCGTTCGCGTTGCCCCGGCGGGCCTTCGCCGCCCGGAGGCAGCACCAGCCACGGGACGAAGAAGAGACCCCAGATGAGCCTGACCGGACTGCTCGATGTCGTCGCGCGGGACGCGGCGCTCGCCGAGGCTATCGAGGCGGCCACCGCCACCGGAGCCGAGGCCGGCGGCCGCCGCCACCTGGACCTGGTCGGACCGCCCGCCGCGCGGCCGTTCGCCATCGCCGCGCTGGCCCGCGCGCTGGCCGGACGGGCCGCCGGTGACCGGGGCCGTCCGGTGCTCGCCGTCACCGCGACCGGCCGGGAGGCCGAGGACCTCGCCGCCTCGCTGCGCTCGCTGCTGCCGCCCGACGCCGTCGCCGAGTACCCGGCCTGGGAGACCCTGCCGCACGAGCGGCTGTCGCCCCGTTCGGACACCGTCGGCCGTCGGCTGGCCGTGCTGCGGCGGATCGTGCACCCGCGGGCGGACGACCCGGCGGCCGGGCCGGTGCAGGTGATCGTCGCCCCGGTCCGCTCGGTGCTGCAGCCCCAGGTCAAGGGCCTGGCCGAGCTGGAGCCGGTGGCCGTCCGGCGCGGTGAGTCGCACGACCTGGAGGAGGTGGCCCGCAGGCTCGCCGCGGCCGCCTACGCGCGGGTCGAACTGGTCGAGAAGCGCGGCGAGTTCGCCGTCCGCGGCGGCATCGTGGACGTCTTCCCGCCGACTGAGGAGCACCCGCTGCGGGTGGAGTTCTGGGGCGACGAGGTCGAGGAGATCCGCTACTTCAAGGTCGCCGACCAGCGCTCGCTGGAGATCGCCGAGCACGGGCTGTGGGCGCCGCCCTGCCGTGAACTGCTGCTGACCGACGAGGTGCGGGCGCGGGCCGCCGAACTGTCCGCCGAGCATCCCGGGTTGGCCGAGATCCTGGACAGGATCGCCGAGGGCATCGCGGTCGAGGGCATGGAGTCGCTGGCGCCGGTGCTGGTGGACGACATGGAGCTGCTGCTCGACGTGCTGCCGCTCGGCTCGGTCGCGGTGGTCTGCGACCCCGAGCGGGTCCGCACCCGGGCCGCGGACCTGGTGGCGACCAGTCAGGAGTTCCTGCACGCCTCCTGGGTCGCCGCGGCGGCCGGCGGGGACCGGCCGATCGACCTGGAGGCCATCGACGTCTCCGCCGCCTCGCTGCGCTCGCTCGCCGAGGTGCGCGAGCACGCGGCCGAGATCGGTCTGTCCTGGTGGTCGGTCAGCCCGTTCGCGACGAGTGAGTCGACGGTGGACGGCGTTCTCGAGTTCGACGCCAGTACGCTCACCCTCGGCATGCACGCCGTCGAGGCGTACCGGGGTGATACCGCCCGGGCGATCGCCGACGCCAAGGAGCGGCTGGCCGCCGACTGGCGGGTCGTCATGGTGACCGAGGGCCACGGCCCGGCCTCTCGACTGGCCGAGGTGCTGGGCAACGAGGGCATCCCGGCGCGGCTGGTCGCCGACCTCGCCGAGGCGCCCACCCGGGACGTCGTCTACGTCTCCTGCGGCTCGATCGAGCACGGCTTCGTGGACGAGAACCTCAAGCTCACCGTCGTCACCGAGACCGACCTGTCCGGCCAGAAGTCCTCCACCAAGGACATGCGCCGGATGCCGTCCCGGCGCCGCAACGCGATCGACCCGCTGGCCCTGGTGGCCGGCGACTACGTCGTCCACGAGGCGCACGGCGTCGGCCGGTACGTCGAGATGGTGCAGCGCACCGTCCAGGGCGCCACCCGCGAGTACCTGGTGCTGGAGTACGCCCCCGCCAAACGCGGCCACCCCGGCGACCGGCTGTTCGTGCCGACCGACCAGCTGGACCAGGTCACCAAGTACGTCGGCGGCGAGGCCCCGACGCTGCACCGGCTCGGCGGCGCGGACTGGGCGAAGACCAAGCAGCGGGCCAAGAAGGCGGTCAAGGAGATCGCCGCCGACCTGATCAAGCTGTACTCGGCGCGGATGGCCGCGCCCGGCCACACCTTCGGCCCGGACACCCCGTGGCAGCGGGAGCTGGAGGACGCCTTCCCGTACGCGGAGACGCCGGACCAGCTGACCACCATCGCCGAGGTCAAGTCGGACATGGAGAAGTCCGTCCCGATGGACCGGCTGATCTGCGGCGACGTCGGCTACGGCAAGACTGAAATTGCTGTGAGAGCGGCCTTCAAGGCGGTGCAGGACGGCAAGCAGGTGGCGGTGCTGGTGCCGACCACGCTGCTGGTGCAGCAGCACTTCTCCACCTTCGCCGAGCGGTACGCCAACTTCCCGGTCACGGTGAAGGCGCTCTCCCGCTTCCAGACCGACAGCGAGGCCAAGGCCGTGCTGGAAGGGCTGTTCGAGGGCTCGGTGGACGTCGTCATCGGCACCCACCGGCTGTTCTCGTCCGAGACCAGGTTCAAGGACCTCGGCCTGGTCATCGTCGACGAGGAGCAGCGCTTCGGCGTCGAGCACAAGGAGCAGCTGAAGAAGCTGCGGGCCAACGTGGACGTGCTCACCATGTCCGCCACCCCGATCCCGCGCACCCTGGAGATGGCGGTCACCGGCATCCGCGAGATGTCCACCATCACCACCCCGCCGGAGGAGCGGCACCCGGTGCTGACCTTCGTCGGGCCGTACGACGAGAAGCAGATCTCGGCCGCGATCCGGCGTGAACTCCTTCGCGAGGGCCAGGTGTTCTACATCCACAACCGGGTGGAGTCGATCGACAAGGCCGCCGCCCGGCTGAAGGACCTGGTGCCCGAGGCGCGGATCGCCACCGCGCACGGGCAGATGGGGGAGACCCAGCTGGAGAAGGTCGTCGTCGACTTCTGGGAGAAGGAGTTCGACGTCCTGGTGTCGACCACGATCGTGGAGTCCGGCATCGACATCTCCAACGCCAACACCCTGATCGTCGAGCGCGGCGACACCTTCGGCCTCTCCCAGCTGCACCAGCTGCGCGGCCGGGTCGGCCGTGGCCGCGAGCGCGGCTACGCGTACATGCTGTACCCGCCGGAGAAGCCGCTCACCGAGACCGCGCACGAGCGGCTGGCCACCATCGCCCAGCACACCGAGATGGGCGCCGGCATGTACGTCGCGATGAAGGACCTGGAGATCCGCGGCGCGGGCAACCTGCTCGGCGGCGAGCAGTCCGGGCACATCGCGGGGGTCGGCTTCGACCTCTACATGCGGATGGTGGGCGAGGCGGTGGCCGAGTTCCGCGAGTCGCTGGCGAACGGCGGCGAACCGGAGGAGGAGCCGCTGGAGGTGAAGATCGAGCTGCCGGTGGACGCCCACGTGCCGCACGAGTACGCGCCCGGCGAGCGGCTGCGGCTGCAGGCCTACCGCTCGATCGCGGCGGTCAACGCGGAGGCGGACATCCAGCAGGTCCGGGACGAACTCGTCGACCGCTACGGCAAGTTGCCCGAGCCGGTGGAGAACCTGCTGTTGGTCGCGGCGCTTCGGCTGTACGCCCGGCGGTGCGGGATCTCGGACATCACCCTGCAGGGCTCGAACATCCGCTTCGGGCCGGTGGAGCTGCGTGAGTCCCAGCAGCTGCGGCTGAACCGGCTCTACCCGCGCAGCCAGGTCAAGGGGGCGGCCCAGCAGCTGCTGGTGCCCCGGCCGAGCACCGGCCGGATCGGCGGCAAGCCGCTGGTCGGGCGGGAACTGCTGGGCTGGTGCTCGGAGTTCCTGTCGGCCATGTTCGACGACCTGGCGGGGGCGAAGAAGTAGCAGCACCTGACCGGTGGACGGTCCACGGCGGTCTCGGGCTTCGGCCCGGGGCCGCCGTTCTGCTGTGCACGGGGACTGTGCGCGGGCCGGCGGTTGTGAACGGAGGCGTCAGCCGATCTTCCACTGGCCGACCTGGTCGGCGAAGCCGTTGTCCAGGGCGAACTGGACCTTGTCGAGCTTGGTGCCGTCCGGGATCTCGAAGGTGACGAAGCCCTTGCCGGTCTCGCCGGGGGCGATGTTGGTGGGGGTCTGGAAGGCCGGGCCGGCCTTGGTCTCCTCGAGGTTCGGGCCGTAGGCCTGGCCCTGGGTGTCCACGACCTTGGCGCTGCTGGCGGGGGCCTCGCCGTACGCCTGGACGCCGGTGGCCTTGATCTGGAACTGCACCGCGACGTAGTGCTTGCCGTCGGCCGGCTTG
The DNA here is from genome assembly GCF_040609455.1 of Kitasatospora sp. NPDC004669. Classification (NCBI taxonomy): domain Bacteria; kingdom Bacillati; phylum Actinomycetota; class Actinomycetes; order Kitasatosporales; family Streptomycetaceae; genus Kitasatospora; species Kitasatospora sp. NPDC004669. The sequence continues at coordinate 18,499 of NZ_JBEXKB010000006.1, read as the reverse complement.
AGGTACTCGTTGGCGCTCTCGGCCGGGTCGACCACCTTCACGGCGACGACGTCGGCGGCGTTGCCCTTGTCGCTGCCCTTGAGCGCGATGGTGTCGCCGATCTTGGCGGGGACCTTGGGGGCGTCGGAGGCCTTGGTCTCGGCGGGCTTGGTGGCGCCCGCGGGTCCGGTGGTGGCGGCTGCGGTCTGCTTCGCCTCGGTCGAGACGGAGGCGCCGCCGGTGGAGTTGCAGGCGGTCGCGGTGAGGGTGGCCAGCGCGGCGCCGAGCAGCAGGGCGGCGGTGCGGCGGGCGCTGGTGGTGCGGCGGGCGGTGGCGGACATGGCTGTTCTCCCGGTGGTCGACGGTGCTGGAGGCTGTCGCCGTTGCTCGGTGGCGACGGAGAGATCACACCATCGATCCGTGAACTATGTCAATGGAATTTTACAAAAGATCTCTGTTCACACGTGAACGGAGATGGGGAGGCCCGTCGCTATGCTGTGTGATCACACCCCCGTCGGGCCCGCCCGCGCCGCCGAAGGAGCCTCCCGTGCCGGACCGCCCCGAAGTGACCGCCGTCGAGATCGCCCGGCTGGCCGGAGTCGGCCGCGCCGCGGTCAGCAACTGGCGCCGCCGCCACCCCGACTTCCCCCGCCCGGTCGGCGGCACCGACACCAGCCCGACCTTCGCGCTCGACGAGATCGAGTCCTGGTTGCGCGCCCAGGGCAAGATCGCCGAACTCCCGCTGCTGGAACGGGTCTGGCAGCTGGTCGACACCCTGCGCGACCCGGCCGGCCACCCCGCCGCACCGCTGGTCGAGGCCGGCGCCCTGCTCCTGTCGCTGCACCGCGCCCCCGAACGCTGGGCCGGACTCGCCGACCAGCCCGACACCCGGCTCGCCACCGTGCTGCCCCGCACCGTCGCCGACACCGCTGTTCACACCTTCGGCCCGGACGGCCCGCGCGACCTGCGCCTGCCCAACCTGCTCGGCAGCACCCAGCTTGACCTCGCCCGGCTGCTCGCCGCCCTCGCGGCCGAGGCCGGCCCGGCGGGCGCGTACGAGCAGCTGCTCACCCGCCACGCCGAGGCCAACACCCGTCAGCTCAGCCCGACCCCGCCGGAGGCCGCCGAACTGCTCGCCGCCGTCGCCGGAGTCCCCGCCACCGTGCTGGACCCGGCCGTCGGCCTCGGCGCCGTGCTGCTCGCCCACCCGCCGACCACCGGCCGCTACGGCCAGGACGCCGACCCGGTCGCGGCCGCCCTCACCCGGCTCCGGCTCGCCCTGCACACCCCCGCCGACGAAGCCGGTCCGCTCCCGCTCGACCTGCGCACCGGCGACGCCCTGCGCGCCGACGGCTACCCCGGGGACACCTTCGACGCGGTGCTCTGCCAGCCCCCGTACAACGAACGGGACTGGGGCCACGACGAGTTGCAGTTCGACGCCCGCTGGCCCGGCGGCCTCGTGCCGCCGCGCGGCGAGTCCGAACTCGCCTGGGTGCTGCACTGCCTCGCCCACACCCGCCCCGGCGGCCTCGCCGCCCTGCTCCTCCCGCCGACCGTCGCCGCCCGCCGGGCCGGGCGCCGCATCCGCGCCGAGCTGCTCCGCACCGGCGCCCTGCGCGCCGTCATCGCCCTGCCCGCGGGAGCCGCCCCGCCGTACGGCGTCCCGCTGCACCTCTGGGTGCTCCGCGCCCCCAAGCCGGGCGACGACTTCCGGCAGGTCCTGCTGCTCGACGCCGGGGCGGCGCTCGCCGGTCCGGCCGGGACCGCGGGCCAGGCGGTCGCCGAGGGCGGCCGGGACAAGGTCGACTGGCCCGAACTGCGCCGTATCGTCCTGGACTCCTGGCGCGGGTTCGACCTCGCCGCCCGCGAGGGCGTGCCGGTCCCCGCCGACCGCCCCGGGGTCCATCGGACCATGGCCGCCCTCGATCTGCTGGACGACGAGACCGACCTCTCCCCGGCCCGGCACGTCCCACCCGCCGCCCGGCTCGGCGGCACGGCCGAACTCTCCCACCTCGGGGCCCGGTTGGCCGAGCTGCTGGCCGGGCTGGCCGATCCGGTCGGGCTGCTTCCGCAGCCCGGTGCGGAACCCGTCGGCGCCGCCCCGGTCGGCGTGGTCACCGTCGGCGAACTGGTCCGCAGCGGTGCGCTGGAGGTGCACTCCTCCGGCACCGGCGCCGCCACCCGCCCGGCGGGCACCGCCCCGGGCGGCACCCCCGTGATCACCGACCAGGACCTCGCCACCGGCGCCCCGCCCAGCGCCGTCCTCGCCGCCACTGCCGGCGTCGCCGGGGAGGTCCGCACCCGCCCCGGCGACGTCCTGGTCCCCGCCCTCGGCGGCGGCACCGCCCGCGTCGTCCCCGCCGAGGGCCCGTTGGTCGGCGCCGCCCTCGGCCGCCAACTCCACCTGCTGCGACCCGACCCGACCGCGCTCGACCCGGAGTTCCTGGCCGGCCAGTTCCGCTCCACGGCCGGCACCCGGCGCGCCGCCAGCCACGCCACCACCACCGCCCGCCTCGACATCCGCCGTGTCGAACTGCCCCGCCTCCCGCTCCCCGCCCAACGGCGACTCGGCGCCGTCTTCGCCCGCCTCGCCGCCTTCGACACCGCCCTCACCCAGGCCGCAGCCCTCGGCCACACCCTGGCCCGGGCGGCGACGGACGCGCTGGCGACGGGGGCCCTGGTGCTGCCGGAGGACTGACGGAGGTTCAGTACCGGCTGGGCGTCGGCTCGGCATCGACCGGACCGAAGGACTCCGGGGCGGCCGGGCCGGGCGGTACGGTGTGCTGGGCCGTCCGTGTCACGGTCGGCGCCGGTCCCCTCCAGCTCAGGAGCACACATGTCAGGGCAGCACCCCGGGCCGTTCGGACCGACGCCCGGTGGCCCGCCGTACGGTCCGGGGCAGCTCCCGGGGCCTGTGCCGGGGCCCTTCCCTGGTCCTGTTCCGGTCGCCGGGCGTGCGCCGGTCCCCGACCGGTTCGGGGTGGCCGCCCGGGTGCTGTGCGCGCTCGCCCCGCTGCTGACCGTCGGCCTGCTCGGCGTGGTCCCGTCACTGCTGCTGGCGGTCCGGCGCAGGCGGGCGTACGACATCGTCGGCGCGGTGGTGTTCTGCGCGTTGCTGCTGACGCTCGCCGTCTCCGCCGGGGTCGCCGGCAGTATCAAGGACCCGACCGCCGACCTCACCGGCGAGATCGCCCTCGGCGTGCTGTGGCTGACGCCGACCGCGCACTTCCTGGTGATGGACAGCCGCGCGGTCTGGGAGGCCGGCCGCCCCGCGCCGAAGCCCCTCGCCCCGGCGTACGGCCCGCCGGCCGCCTCGCCGTACGCGCCCACCATGCCCGGCTACGGCGCTCCGCCCGCGGCCGCCGCCCCCGCCCCGGCCGTCGAGACCTCCCACGACCTGCGCGAACTCGGCGAACTGCTGCGCCGTCAGGCCCGTGAGGGCGGCTCGTGACCGGCGCCAGGCTGATCGCCGGGCGCTACCGGCTCACCGAGAAGATCGGCCACGGCGGCATGGGCCAGGTCTGGGCCGCGCAGGACGAACGGCTGCACCGTCCGGTCGCCGTCAAACTGCTCCGCCCCGAGCACCTGCTGCCCGGCGGTTCCGGCAGCTCCGGCGCCGACGCCGCGACCACCGAACGCCGCCGCCACGGCGACGAGTTGAGCCGCCGGTTCCTGCGCGAGTGCCGGGTGACGGCCGCGCTCGACCACCCCGGCCTGGTCACCGTCTTCGACGCGGGCGAGGACGAGGACGAGCTGTACCTCGTCATGCAGCGCATCCCCGGCGTCAGCCTCGCCGACCTCATCGCCGAGGACGCGCCCTTCCCGGTCGAGCGCGCGGTGGCCGTCGCCGCCCAACTCTGCGGGGCGCTGGCCGCCGTCCACGCCATCCCGGTGGTGCACCGCGACCTCAAGCCCAGCAACGTCATGGTCCGCGCGGACGGCCGCACCGTACTGCTCGACCTCGGCATCGCCACGGCCCTCGACATCGAGACCACCCGCCTCACCCTCACCGGCGTGCCCATCGGCAGCCCCGCCTACATGGCCCCCGAACAGGCCCTCGCCGCCACCACCGACCCGCGCAGCGACCTCTACTCGCTCGGCTGTCTGCTGCACGAGATGCTCTCCGGCGAGGAGCCTTTCCGGGCGCCCACCGCCCTCGGCGTCCTGCGCCGGCACGTCGACGAACCACCCGTCCCACTGCGCGAGTTGCGCCCCGAGGTGCCGCAGCCCCTCGAACGGCTGGTACTCGACCTCCTCGCCAAGCGGCCCGCCGACCGCCCGGCCGACGCCCAGGCGGTGTACGGGCGACTGCTCCCGCTGCTGCCCCCGGCCGAGGGCGCCCCGCAACCCCGCTTCACGCCGCTGCCCGATCCGGCACGCCCCTTCCGTTACCCGCACCAGCCGCAGCCGTCGGCCGCGGTGGTCCGCCCGGAGCCGCGGCCCTTCCTCATACCCCCGGCCCCTTCGGCACCGCCCGCCGTCCCCGTCGCCGCTCCCGTCGCCGTTTTCTCCGCCCCGGACCTCGGCGCGGAGTGCGCCCGACTCTCCGACCTCGTCGACGCCGGACGCCACACCGAGGTCCTCGGCCTCGCCGCCCGCCTGCTGCCCCGCGCCGAGGCCGACCTCGGCGAGAGCGCGCCCCTCGTCCGCACCGTCCGCGCCATCTACGCCCGCACCCTCCTCCACGAGGGCCACCCCCAGCAGGCCCTCCCCGAGTACCGCCGCCTCGCCGCCACCGCGGACGGGGGCCCGCACGGCCCCCAGGGTCTCGACCACCGCTACCGGGCCGCCCTCTGCCTCGACCGACTCGGCCACGGCCCCGACGCCCTCGCCGAGTACCGGGCCCTGCTCGCCGCCCACACCGCCCGCCTCGAATCCGGCCTCGACACCGACCCCGAGCGCACCTACGACCTCCGCGAACGCATCGGCCTCCACCTCGCCGCCACCGGCGATTCCCAGAACGCCTGGCACTGGCTCCTCCAACTCCTCCTCGAACGCGAACGCCGCGACGGCCCCCACCACCCCGCCGTCCGCCGCCTCCGCCAGTCCCTCACGACCCTCCAGCCCCACCACACCACCCCCTGGCCCCCCACCCGCTGACCCCTCGCCGGTGACGGGTGCCCCATGCCGTCGGTGAGCGGGGCTCCGCGGGTGCCGTTCGGACGTGGGAAGTCGACGGGTTCGACTTTCCGCGCCGGCGACGGTTGACGGCCCGGCCGACCGCTATGGCACGCCGCCCGGGTGGCGACCTCGACCGTCGTGCCGGTTCCAGCCGGTCGCCCCCCGGCCGCCGGCCGTCCTCAACGGCCCCGCTGGCCGGCCGATCCCGGGGCGCGCTGGTCCCGTCCTCTGGCTTCCGGCCGTTCGTGCCTCTGGAGGAGTGGGAAGTCGGCGAGGCCGACTTCCGGTGTGAGCGGGAGTGCGGCCGGCCCGGCGGGCCGCTGGCGGGGGCGGGTAGGTTCGAGGTGTGACGACGAATGTTCCGGGCGCGAAGTTGATCCTGCTGACCACCACCCACCGGGTGGCTCCCGGGTTGCTGGCGTGGCCGGCGTGGGAGGCGTTGCGGTCGGCGGGGCGGGTGTTGGTGGGGGAGGAGGGGCATCCGCAGGTGGCCGCGGTGCGGCAGGCCGGGGTGGCGGTCAAGGCGGTGGGGGCGGAGTCGGCGCCGGCGTTGGCGCGGATGTTGACCGAGCAGCCGGCGGAAGCGGGGCCGACGGTGTGGCTGGGGAGTCCGGACGGGGATCCGGGGCTGACGGACGCGCTGGCGCGGCTGGCGGTGGAGCACGCCGGGGAGGTGCCGGAGATCGAGGTGCTGCCGGGCTCGTACGACCTGCCGGGGTCGCGGCTGCTGGACCTGGTGTCGGTGATGGACCGGCTGCGTTCGCCCGGCGGGTGTCCGTGGGACGCCGAGCAGACGCACGAGAGCCTGGTGAAGTACCTGGTCGAGGAGGCGTACGAGCTGGTCGAGGCGATCGAGGAGGGGGACCGGGACACGCTGCGCGAGGAGCTGGGCGACGTGCTGCTCCAGGTGTTCTTCCACTCCCGGATCGCCGAGGAGCACCCGACCGGGCGGTTCACGATCGACGACGTGGCCGGGGACATCGTGGAGAAGCTGGTGTACCGGCACCCGCATGTGTTCGGGGACGTCGAGGCCGCGGGCGCCGCCGAGGTGGAGGCGAACTGGGAGCAGCTGAAGGCGGCTGAGAAGGCGGACCGGGAGTCGGTGCTGGACGGCGTGCCGGCCGGGCTGCCGGCACTGGCGTACGCGGCGAAGCTGGTGTCCCGGGTGCGCCGGGCGGGGTTCGAGGGTGTGCCGGACGCGCCGTACGAGCTGCCGGCGGAGCTGACCGCGGAGTCGGCGGGCCGGCTGCTGCTGGCGGTGGTGCAGCGGGCGCACGACGCCGGGGTGGATGTGGACGCGGCGTTGCGCTCGGCCGCGCGCGGTTACCGAGACGCGGTGCGCGCGGCCGAGGGGCTCAAGCCGGAGTAGTCGGCTCAGGCCGCCGTGGCGGTGTGCTCGGCCGGGCGCCGCTGCGGCGGTACGAGTTCGCCGATGGCCTCGCCGATGAGGGCGACGAGTTCGGCGAGGCGCTCCAGGTCGAGGTGATCGGGCAGGTCGGCGAGGGAGACGATCCGCTCGCCGTTCGGGCCGGCGACGCAGAAGAGGTCGATCGGCCCGAGGTGCTTCTCGGCGGTGTCGACCAGGGCGGCGACGTCGCTGGGGCGGCGGATGTCGGCGAAGACGCCGACGACGGGGCAGCCGGGCCGGTCGAGTTCGGCGGCGAGGTCCTCGGCGATGCCGACGTGGGTGTCGGCGATCAGCATCCCGGCGGCGCCGGCCGCGGTGAACCGGCGGGCGAGGTCGGCTCCCGAACCGCCGTCGAGTACCGCGATGACGACGACTGCCCCGCTGACCCGCATGGTCTGCTCCTCCCTGTGGGCGACACCGCACCGGCGCCCACGCGTACTGCGGAGGATCGTAGGCACGTCCTGACCCTCCGCAACAGGGATTACCCCGCAGGTGACCAGACTCACGCCTGGCGCCCGGCCAAGAGCTGTCCAAGAGCTGTCCACGGTCCGTCCACGGGCCGTCCACGGAGCGTTGACGGCGTGCTCGCCCGCCGTCGGCGGACCGCTCGCGCGCCGTTCGCGGACGGTCGGCGGTCAGGGCGCGCCGGGCCCAGCGGTTACGGTCGACCCATGCCTGCTCAGCCCGACGCCGCTCAGCCCGCCCCGCAGCTCTTCACCTGGGAGTTCGCCGCCGATCCGTACCCCGCCTACGCGTGGCTGCGCGAGCACGCCCCGGTGCACCGCACCAAGCTGCCGAGCGGGGTGGAGGCGTGGCTGGTGACGCGCTACGCGGACGCCCGGCAGGCGCTCGCGGACAGCCGGCTGTCGAAGAACCCGGCGCACCACAGCGGGCAGGCGCACCGCACCGGCCGGGTGGGCATCCCGGGGGAGCGGCAGGCGGATCTGATGACCCACCTGCTGAACATCGACCCGCCGGACCACACCCGGCTGCGCCGTCTGGTGTCGAAGGCGTTCACCCCGCGCCGGGTGGCCGAGTTCGAGCCGCGGGTGCAGCAGCTCACCGACCGGCTGATCGACGGCTTCGCGCAGCGCGGTTCGGCGGACCTGATCCACGAGTTCGCCTTCCCGCTCCCCATCTACGCGATCTGCGACATGCTGGGCGTGCCGGCCGAGGACCAGGACGATCTGCGTGACTGGGCGGGCATGATGATCCGCCACCACGGTGGGCAACGCGGCGGCGTGGGCCGAGCGGTCAAGCGCATCCGCGCCTACCTGGTGGACCTCATCCACCGCAAGCGGGCCGACCTCGGTGACGACCTGATCTCCGGCCTGATCCGGGCCAGCGACCACGGCGAGCACCTGACGGAGAACGAGGCCGCCGCCATGTGCTTCGTGTTGATCTTCGCGGGGTTCGAAACCACCATCAACCTGATCGGCAACGGGACGTACGCGCTGTTGCGCGATCCGGGGCAGCGGGCGCTGCTGCAGGAGTCGGTGGTGCGCGGGGAGACCGCGCTGCTGGAGACCGGGATCGAGGAACTCCTGCGCTACGACGGGCCGGTGGAGCTGGCGACCTGGCGGTTCGCGACCCGGCCGCTGACCATCGGCGGGGTGGACATCCCGGTCGGCGATCCGGTGCTGGTGGTGCTGGCGGCGGCGGACCGTGACCCGGCCCGGTTCGCGGACGAGAACACCCTCGACCTGGCCCGGGCCGACAACCCCCACCTGGGGTTCGGGCACGGCATCCACTACTGCATCGGCGCCCCGCTGGCCCGGCTGGAAGGGCGCGCCGCGCTGGCCACGCTGCTTTCCCGACTGCCCGATCTCCGGCTGGCTGAAACCCCGGAGAATCTGCGCTGGCGCGGCGGTCTGATCATGCGTGGATTGCGCGAACTTCCGGTCGAATTCAGCCCCGAGATCCGGTCTCCGCACGCCGTTCCTGAGGCTCCGACACACTGACCGGACGTCGCTGATGCGCCCTTGATGCCGGTATGAACACCCATCAATCCGGACATAGAGGAGCCATTGGTAGGCGATCGATCACGTGCCGTAATTTCTGTGTGATGTCGACGATATGAGCTTGTGATTGATCTGAGGATCTGTCTAGTCTCCCTGGAGTTCGCAGCTGCGGACCTCGTGCGCGGAACGCCGAATCCTGCCCGCCGCGTCACGGGAAACCGACCAGAACCCTGGGCAGGGGCGGGGGAACCAGGTTTGTTGCCGTCCTCCACGGCTTGGGGTGAAGCCGCCTGAGCGGAACCGTTTCCGCACGCGGCGGCCGGGCCACCTCCCGGTCCGAACCCGACAGCTCACCTCGCAGGCGTGCGGAGAGGGACTTTTTCATGCTGTTCGTTGGAACCGGCCGTCACCGTCGTCGCACCCAGACCGAGAAGGCCATCGCCGTCGCCGGTGTGGCCGGCGTCGGACTCGCGATGCCGCTCCTCGCCGCCACCGGCGCCTCCGCCGCCCCGGCCTCCGCCTGGGACTCCGTCGCCCAGTGCGAGAGCGGCGGCGACTGGAGCATCAACACCGGCAACGGCTTCTACGGCGGACTGCAGTTCACCTCCAGCACCTGGAAGGCGTTCGGCGGCACCGCGTACGCGTCGCAGGCCAACCAGGCCAGCAAGGCCCAGCAGATCTCGGTCGCCGAGAAGGTGCTGGCCTCCCAGGGCCCGGGCGCCTGGCCGGTGTGCTCCGTCAAGGCGGGTCTGAGCAAGGGTGGGGCCCCGGCCGTGGTCGACACCTCCTCGGACGCCAAGCCACAGTCCGCCCCGCAGCAGCAGACGCCCAAGCAGCAGGCCCCGAAGCAGCAGGCCCCCAAGGCGGCCGCGAAGCCCGCTCAGCAGCCGGTCCAGCAGTACGCCCCGAAGCACGCCGCTCCCAAGCAGGCCGAGAAGCCTGTCGAGCAGTCGGCCCAGCAGTACGTCCCGAAGCACGCTGCCCCGCGCGCCGCCCAGCCGGTCCAGGCCGCCCCGGCCGGCCATGACTACACCGTCCACTCCGGCGACACCCTGTCGAGCATCGCCGCGGCCCAGGGCGTGTCCGGCGGCTGGCAGGCGCTGTACGACGGCAACCGCGGCACGGTCGGCGGCGACCCGAACCTGATCATGCCCGGCCAGGTCCTGCACCTCGGCTGAGCCGGTCCACAGGTCCCCGGGTGACGCCCCGAAGGATCTCGAGCAACACCCCGGGAACGAAGGGGGCCGCGCCCGGCCCCCTTCGTCCGCATTCGTCCGCGGCAAAGGGACAAGCTGGGACAAGCAGGTGAACTACCGGTGGGTAGTGGGGCCACACGCTGAGACGGAGCCGAGGTCAACGTGGCTCCGGGAGCCCGGGCGGTTAGGCTCTGGTCGTAACGACTCCGCAATCGTCCCGCCGACAGCCACCACGGTCGGCCGGACCCTGCTTCCGCAAGGAGATGCCTCGTGCCGTCCATCGATGTCGTCGTAGCCCGTGAGATCCTCGACTCGCGCGGCAACCCCACGGTCGAGGTCGAGGTCGGCCTCGACGACGGCAGCACCGGTCGTGCCGCTGTCCCGTCGGGTGCCTCGACCGGCGCCTTCGAGGCGCTGGAGCTGCGCGACGGTGACAAGAACCGCTACTTCGGCAAGGGTGTCGAGAAGGCCGTCCTGGCCGTCATCGAGCAGATCGGCCCGGAGCTGGTCGGCTACGACGCCACCGAGCAGCGCCTGATCGACCAGGCCATGCTCGATCTGGACGCCACCCCGGACAAGTCCTCGCTCGGCGCCAACGCCATCCTGGGCGTCTCGCTGGCCGTCGCGCACGCCGCCTCCGAGGCCAGCGACCTGCCGCTGTTCCGCTACCTGGGCGGCCCGAACGCGCACGTCCTGCCGGTCCCGATGATGAACATCCTCAACGGCGGCTCGCACGCGGACTCCAACGTCGACATCCAGGAGTTCATGATCGCCCCGATCGGCGCGGAGTCCTTCTCCGAGGCCGTCCGCTGGGGCGTCGAGGTCTACCACACCCTCAAGGGCGTGCTGAAGGAGCGCGGCCTGTCCACCGGCCTCGGCGACGAGGGCGGCTTCGCCCCGAACCTGGACAGCAACCGCGAGGCCCTCGACCTCATCATGGAGGCGATCCAGAAGGCCGGTTACGTCCCCGGCCGTGACATCGCCCTGGCCCTGGACGTCGCCTCCTCCGAGTTCTTCAAGGACGGCGCCTACCAGTTCGAGGGCAAGGCCCTCTCGGCCGCCGAGCTCATCGAGTACTACGCCGAGCTGGTCGCCGCCTACCCGCTGGTCTCCATCGAGGACCCGCTGGACGAGTCGGACTGGGACGGCTGGAAGGCCATGACCGTCAAGCTGGGCGACAAGGTCCAGCTGGTCGGCGACGACCTGTTCGTCACCAACCCGGCCCGCCTGGCCAAGGGCATCGAGACCGGCACCGCCAACGCGCTGCTGGTGAAGGTGAACCAGATCGGCTCGCTGACCGAGACCCTGGACGCCGTCGAGCTGGCCCAGCGCAACGGCTACCGCTGCATGATGTCGCACCGCTCCGGCGAGACCGAGGACGTCACCATCGCCGACCTGGCCGTCGCCACCAACTGCGGCCAGATCAAGACCGGTGCCCCGGCCCGCTCCGAGCGCGTCGCCAAGTACAACCAGCTGCTGCGCATCGAGGAGATCCTCGACGACGCCGCCGAGTACGCCGGCCGCGGCGCCTTCCCGCGCTTCCGCTCCGCGGAGTGATGAGCGCGGTCGCTCTGCGGACCAGTGAGCACAGCGAGTACGAGGGCTGACCCCTTCGGTACGAAGGCCGCCCGCTCCCGCACCGCGGCCGAAAACCGGAGGGCCGGAAGTCCCCGGTAGCGCAAGCCTGACCGGTGCCCCGCCGCACACCCCGTAGGGTGGACGGCGGGGCATCGTCGCGACCAGGAGGGGATACGGGAGATGGCTGGCTGGAGGATCCCGGGCTTGGCGGCCCGGCCTCGGTTCACGAGCCGGGCGACCGTCCTCGTCCTGGTGCTCTGCTCGCTGGTGGCGATCCTCGCCTACCCGACGCGGCAGTTCGTCTCCCAGCGCGCCGAGATCTCCGCCCAGCGGGCGAAGGCCGACCACTCGCGCCAGCAGGTCGAGCAGCTGCGCAGGGAGAAGGCCCGCTGGCAGGACCCGGAGTACGTCAAGGCGCAGGCCCGCTCCCGGCTGCACTACGCGGTGCCGGGGGAGACTCCGTACATCGCGGTGGAGCCGGCCGGACCGGCCGCCCAGCCGTCCGCGCCCTCCGCGCCTGCCGCACCGGCCTCCTCCGGCAGTTCGGCCAAGGCCGCCAAGCCCTGGTACACCAGCATCTGGGACTCGGTGGACGCCGCCGACTCCGTCGCGCTGGCCCCCGCCACCCCCCGTCCGCTCCCACCGTCCCCCGTTGGAGACCCCACCCCCCATGACCACTGAGAACCACCCCGCCGTCTCCGACGCCGACGTCGCGGCCATCGCCGCCCAGCTCGGCCGGGTGCCGCGCGGCCTGCGCGGTGTCGCGCACCGCTGCCCTTGCGGCAACCCCGACGTCGTCGAGACGGCCCCTCGGCTGTCGGACGGCACGCCGTTCCCGACGCTGTACTACCTGACCTGCCCCAAGGCCGCCTCGCTGATCGGCACCCTGGAGGCGGACGGCGTGATGAAGGAGCAGAGCGCCCGGCTCGCCGAGGACCCGGAGCTGGCCGCCGCCTACCAGAAGGCGCACGAGGACTACATCGCCCGCCGCGACGCGATCGAGGTGCTGGAGGGCTTCCCGAGCGCCGGCGGCATGCCGGACCGGGTGAAGTGCCTGCACGTGCTGGTCGGCCACTCGCTGGCGGCCGGCGAGGGCGTCAACCCGCTCGGCGACGAGGCGATCGGCATGCTGGAGGACTGGTGGGCCAAGGGCCCCTGCGTCTCCCCGGCCGAGGTCCAGGAGGCCGGTGAGCGGGTCGCCCGCAACCGCGCCAAGGAGCAGGACCACGATGCCGTGATCGCGGCCAAGCAGCAGAAGACCGCCGAGCGCGCCGCCAAGAAGCGCGCCGCAGAGGCCGCGACACCGGAAGCTGGCGCGGAGCAGGAGTCCGAGTGAGCATGACCCGCGTGGCCGCGATCGACTGCGGCACCAACTCGATCCGCCTGCTGGTCGCCGACCTCGACCCGGAGACCGGCGAGATCACCGACCTCGACCGCCGGATGATCATCAACCGGCTGGGCCAGGGCGTGGACCAGACCGGCCGGCTGCACCCGGACGCGCTGGCCCGCACTTTCGCGGCCTGCCGGGAGTACAAGGAGATCATCACCGGATTCGGCGTCGGCCCCGAGCGCACCCGCTTCGTCGCCACCAGCGCCTCCCGGGACGCCGAGAACAGCGACGAGTACGTCAAGGGCGTGCGGGACATCCTGGGCGTCGAGCCCGAGGTGGTGAGTGGCGAGGAGGAGGCGCACCTGTCCTTCGTCGGCGCCACCAAGGAGCTGACCGGCGATCAGTTCCCGTCCCCCTACCTGGTGTTCGACCTCGGCGGCGGCTCGACCGAGTTCGTGCTCGGCGGGGCGGACGTGCAGGCGGCGCGCTCGGTGGACATCGGCTGCGTGCGGCTCACCGAGCGGCACTTCGGCGGCGCCGAGCTGCCCTCCGAGGAGCAGATCGCGCAGGCCCGGGCGCATGTACGGGCCGAGTTGGACAAGGCGGAGGAGGTGGTCCCGCTGACCGGCGCGGCCACCCTGGTGGGCCTCGCGGGGACGGTCACCACGGTGTCCGCGATCGCCCAGAACCTGCCCGAGTACGACTCCGAGCGGATCCACCACTCCCGGATAAGCCTCGAGCGGGTCGCCGAGATCGCCCGCGAGCTGCTGGCCGCCACCCACGCCGAGCGCGCGGCCATCCCCTCGCTGCACCCGGGCCGGGTGGACGTGATCGCGGCCGGGGCGCTGGAGCTGCTGGAGATCATGGAGCGGACCGGCGCCGCCGAGGTGGTCGTGAGCGAGCACGACATCCTCGACGGCATCGCCTGGAGTACGGCCTCCTGACGGCCCGCACGCCCGGGCGCTCGCGCCGCCCTGATTCGCAGCGCGACGAGGTGTCCGAACCGGCTCCGGCGCCCCCTTGGGGGCGCCGGAGCCGGGGCGCGCCCGGACGCGGGCGGAAATGTTCGTGAATTTCTTCACATGGCGATCCGGTCATTCGTCGCACCCCTGGGCCCGCTACGCCCGAATTGTGAGACCGAAGGCCTGCCGGTGGTCGAGCCCGCTGGATCGCAGGTCAGGCCTCGGTTGAGGTTTGAAAATCGAAATCACGCACGGGAACCCTGGTGTAGTGCGGATCGTTGCTGCTCAGCAGGGTGGTGCTCCGGCACTCGCTCACAAGGGGCCGTTGGGCCCTGTGAGCCCGCATGCCAGGGCCATTCTTGTGGGCGCGCAGTGTAGCACGGGGTGTCCATGAGCTTGTGACCGGGCTCACGAAGGCTGCTCCGGACGGTGCTGGATACTTTCGGATATGAGCACCACGGAGCGTCCTCGCATCCTCATTGTCGGCGGTGGTTACGTCGGCCTGTATGCCGCGATGCGCATCCTCAAGAAGATGCGCTACGGCGAAGCGACCGTCACGGTCGTGGACCCGCGGTCGTACATGACGTACCTGCCCTTCCTCCCCGAGGCGGCCGGCGGCAACGTCGCGCCCCGCAACCTCGTCGCGCCGCTGCGCAGCGCCCTCAAGAAGGCGGAGGTGCTGACCGGTTCTGTCACCGGTATCGACCACGCCCGCAAGGTCGCCACGATCCAGCCCGCGGCCGGCGACAGCTACGAGCTGCCCTTCGAGTACCTGGTCGTCGCGACCGGCTCGGTCTCCCGCACCTTCCCGATCCCGGGTCTGGCGGAGAACGGCATCGGCATGAAGACGGTCGAGGAGGCCATCGGCCTCCGCAACCACGTCATGGCCCAGCTCGACAAGGCCGAGTCCACCACGGACGAGGAGGTCCGCCGCAAGGCGCTGACCTTCGTCGTCATCGGCGGTGGCTTCGCCGGCGTCGAGACGATCGCCGAGATCGAGGACATGGCGCGCGACGCGTCGAAGCTGTACAAGACCGTCAGCCGTGACGACATGCGCTTCGTCATGGTCGAGGCGGCCAACCGCATCCTCCCCGAGGTCGGCCCGGACCTGGGCCTGTGGACCAAGGAGAAGCTGGAGGAGCGGAAGATCGAGGTCTACATCGAGACCTCGATGGACTCCTGCGTCGACGGCCACGTCATGCTGAAGAACGGCATGGAGATGGACGCCTCCACCATCGTGTGGACGGCGGGCGTCAAGCCGAACCCGGTGCTGGCCAACTTCGGCCTGCCGCTGGGCCCGCGCGGCCACGTCGACACTGCGGCGACCCTGCAGGTCCAGGGCTTCGACTACGTCTGGTCCGCCGGTGACAACGCCCAGGTGCCGGACCTCGCCTCTGGCGAGGGCGCCTGGTGCCCGCCGAACGCGCAGCACGCCTGCCGTCAGGCCGTCGTCCTCGGCGACAACGTGATCTCCGGCATGCGGGGCTTCCCGCAGAAGGAGTACAAGCACAAGAACCTGGGTGCGGTCGCCGGTCTCGGCCTGCACAAGGGTGTCGCCATCCTGTTCGGCAAGGTCAAGCTGAAGGGCCGCCTGGCCTGGTGGTTCCACCGTGCCTACCACGGCGCGATGGTTCCGACCGTCAACCGCAAGGTGCGCGTCTTCACCGACTGGACCCTCGCGATGTTCCTGAAGCGCGAGATGGTCGGCCTGTCCCAGATGGAGCGGCCGCAGCTGCCGATCCAGGAGGTCACGCCGCCCACCAAGCCCGCCGTCGAGGCCGCCGAGCCGGCCGCCGACAAGGAGCTCGCCAGCAAGTAAGCGACTGGACCCCGGTGTGGGAGCGCCGGGGTATGAGTCGGAGGCCCTCCGCCCGGCAGTGACGCCGGACCACGACCTCCGTGGTGCTCAGCCGGCCGTGCGACCGGGCGGAGTACAGCAGTAGTAGAGCCCCTGCCGAAATCCTCCGGCAGGGGCTCTCGCTGTTACTCGCCCGCTCGCCTCCGGGGCGCTGGGACTCGGTGCCGACGGTCGGCGCTCCGGCGCTCGTGCCTCGCTGGTCGCTTCTCCCTTTCGGCACCGGCGCGCCCCTTCGGCTCAGGGCGGTTACTCGCCCGCTCGCCTCCGGGGCGCTGGGACCCGGTGCCGACGGTCGGCGCTCCGGCGCTCGTGCCTCGCTGGTCGCTTCTCCCTTTCGGCACCGGCGCGCCCCTTCGGCTCAGGGCGGCGGGGTCGGACCGTCAGTCGGTCTTGATGCTCGACAGGATGTCCAGCTTGGACGCCCGGCGGGCCGGCCAGATCGCGGCCACCAGACCGACCAGCCCGGCCAGCGCCAGGAACATCGCCAGCTGGTCGTACGGCAGGACGGTGGTCAGCCCGGCCAGGCTGGACTTCAGCGTCCCGTTGATCGCCCAGGCGATGAAGCAGCCGAGCAGCAGGCCGACACCGGCGCCGAACAGCGAGATCACCACCGACTCGAGTCGGACCATCCGCTTGATGCCCCGTCGGTCCAGGCCGATCGCCCGCAGCATCCCGATCTCGCGCTTGCGCTCGAAGACCGACATCGCCAGCGTGTTGATCACACCCAGGACCGCGATCAGGACCGCCATCCCCAGCAGGCCGTACATCAGGTTCAGCGCGAAGGTGATGACCTGGCTGAAGCCGTCCCGGACGTCCTGCTTGGACTTGACCTCGATCACCGGGTTGGTGCCGGTGGCGTCCTTGAGTGACTGCTTGAGCTCGGCGGTGGCGCCGTCCTTGCCCTTGACCAGGACGTCGGCGATGTACGGCTTCGCCTCGTGCTTGGCGATCTCGCTGTTGGCCAGCAGGACCGGGCCGAGGATGCCGCCCTTCTCGTACACGCCGCCGACGGTGAGCTGGCCGGTGGACTCGTCCGGGTAGGACACGGTCATCGTCGAGCCGGTGGTGACGTTGAACTTGGTGGCGACGTCCTGGTCCACCAGCAGCTGGCCCTTGCCGAGCGCGGCGGTCGAACCGCTGGTCAGCTTGATCTCGGCTATCTGGTCGAGGGCGTCCGCGTTGAGACCGGTGATCGCCTTGGAGGTGCCGTTGAGCTTCCAGTAGGCGGCGGTCAACGGCGAGGAGGCCGCCACCCCGGGGGCCTTGGCGATCTGCGCGGGCACCTGCCCGGACAGGTTCATGCCGTTGGCGGCCGAGACGATGTAGTCGGCCTTCATCGACTTGGTGACGGCCCGGTCGATGGTGTCGCCGACCGAGGTGCCGATCACGGTCAGACCGGTGACCAGGGTGAGGCCGATGGTGAGCGCGGCGGCGGTGGCCGCGGTGCGGCGCGGGTTGCGCACCGCGTTCTGCTGGGCCAGCTTGCCGGGGGTGCCACCCAGCGCCCGCAGCAGCGGGCCGACCAGCGCGACCACCGGGCGGGACAGCAGCGGCAGCAGGACGAACACGCCGATCAGGGCCAGGAAGGCACCCGCGCCGACCGGCATCCGGCCGCTGTCGTCGCCGGTGGAGGCGCCGTAGCCGATCAGCGCGAGGCCGCCGGCGGCGAGCACCGCGCCGATGGTGTTGCGGACCACCAGGCTCTTCTGGCTGGTCGGCTGGTCGCCGCTGCTCATCGCGGCCACCGGCGCGATCCGGGCGGCGCGCAGGGCCGGCAGCAGGGCCGACAGGACCGTCACCACGACGCCGACCACGACGGTCACCACGACGGTGACCGGCTTGATCACCAGCGCGCCGCTCGGCATGTCCTCGTTCAGCGAGCCGATCAGGGACTGCATCCCGGCGCCGATCCCGATGCCGGCCAGCAGACCGGCCACCGCGGAGACGGTGCCGATCAGCAGGGCCTCGATCAGCACGGAGCGGGTGACCTGCTTGCGGCTGGCGCCGATCGCCCGCAGCAGCGCGAGTTCCTTGGTGCGCTGGGCGACCAGCATGGTGAAGGTGTTGGCGATGATGAAGATGCCGACGAAGAGCGAGATGAAGGCGAAGACCAGCAGCATGGTGCGCATGCTGTCGGTGCTCTTGGTGATCTGCTCCTGCTCGTCGGCGTTGAGCTTGGCGCCGGTCTCGACGTCGAACTGGTGGCCCGTGGGCACCTTCGGTTGGACCTGGGCGAGCAGTGCGTCCTCGGAGGTACCGGGCTTGGCGGTGAGCACGATGCTGCTGTAGCGGCCCGGCTCCAGCAGGGTCTGCTGGGCGGTGGCCTTGTCGAAGAGGGTGAGCGTGCCGCCGGTGTTCACCACTGGGTCGTCGGTGGTGAAGATCCCGGTGAGCCTGGCCTCGATCACCGGCCCGTTGGCGGCGATCCGGACGGTGTCGCCGACCTTGTAGCCGCCCCGGTCGGCGGTCTTGCGGTCGAGCGCGATCTCCTTGGCGTTCTTCGGGCCCTGGCCCTCGGCCATCGGGTAGCGCGGGTCCTCGCCGTCCTGGCCCGGGGCGAAGTTGGCGCCCTTGGCGGCCCAGACCTGGCCGATCAGGTTGCCCTTGTGGTCGGCGACCCCGGTGAAGCCGCTGACCACGCCACGGACGCCCGCCGCGTCGGGCAGGGTCGCCAGCTGCTGGACGGTGGCGTCGGTGAGCGTGGCGGAGCCGCTCTCGCTCTTCTGCCTGGCGGAGGCGTCGGAGGCGGCCGCGCGGTCCACGACCTGGACGGCGATGTCCGAGTAGCTCTTGGAGTTGCTGTCCCGCAGGGCCTTGCCGAAGGTGTCGGAGAAGACCATGGTGCCCGCGACGAAGGCGGTGCCGAGCATGACGGCCAGTGCCGTCATCAGTAGCCGGCCCTTGTGGGCCAGCACGTTGCGCAAAGCGGTGCGATACATGAGGTGTCCTGGGAGGGTTCGGTGAAGCGGGCTGCTGGGCCGGCGGTGTGTCAGCTGGTGCGGCCCTTGGCCTCGAAGCGGCGCATGCGGTCCAGGACGGTGTCGGCGGTGGGGCCGTGGAGTTCGTCGACGATCCGGCCGTCGGCGAGGAAGACGACGCGGTCGGC